>CAZGHR010000005.1:0-37060 GCA_964525545.1 uncultured Dechloromonas sp. | reverse complement strand
GTAACCCAAGAGCGGGACGCACATCAGATACCGAAGTGCGCTACCGGATTGATGCTAAGCCGTTGGGCTAACCTTAAGCAGCCGAGCTACAAATAAACAACTTAAGAAAAACAGCGAGACTCTATGAAATTTGGGCAACTCAATCTGACTACTCTGACTGTTGTAGCCTGTATTGCAGCAACCTCAACCGGTTGCGCAGTTGTTATGGCGGCAAAACAGCCCGATTATAAGAACGTTGATCTTTTCAAGGTCGGCACACCTAGGGGAGCCCTGCTTGGTGAGTTTGGCCACCCGACTGCTACGGACACGAGACCCAATGGTGATCGATGCGACGTCTTTAGCTTTACACAGGGTTACAGCGGTGGCGCTAAAGCAGGTCGTGCTTTTGCTCATGGTGTAGCAGACGTTCTAACGCTTGGCTTATGGGAAATTATTGGGACACCTACCGAGGCTGTCTTTAGCGGCAGCACCGTTGGCTACGAAACTTGCTACGACAACGAAGACCGCGTTAAGAAGGTTATTTTGTTAACGCCCGATAACGATGGGCGTGGACCAAAAAATGTTGGTCCTTCAAACCCTGAAATTGGTGGCAGTCCGCTAACGCCCGCGCCAATGGTGACAACAAACGGCCCCGTTGACCAAGCAGCCAATCCAACCAAAGAACCAATCGTGCTACAGACGTCACCTACTGCGCCCAAAACCC
Source organism: uncultured Dechloromonas sp. (assembly GCA_964525545.1). Lineage (GTDB taxonomy): Bacteria > Pseudomonadota > Gammaproteobacteria > Burkholderiales > Rhodocyclaceae > Fluviibacter. The sequence goes on along the minus strand of CAZGHR010000005.1, from coordinate 36,357 downwards.
AACCGGTTGTGACCGGCACACCACAGCAAAAGCTACAAGAACTGAAGGGCCTAAGAAAAGAAGGCTTAATTACGGACGCTGAATACCAGCAGAAGAAAAAAGAAGTCTTGCAGGCAATGTAGCTTTTCAATTGAGTACGCCGAACATTGTTTTCTGCGGGTGCGGTAGCGGCAAAGCTTCCCCCGACTGCTGCCAACCCTATCTTGATGGCATACGCCCCGCCCCTACGGCCGAAGCGCTTATGCGCTCGCGGTATGTCGCCTACGGGTTAGGTTTGGAGGCTTATCTGTTGGCAACCTGGCACCCCAGCACAAGGCCAGCTTCGCTCGACTTTGACAAAGAAGCACCGCTCAACTGGATTGGCCTGACTATCAAACGTCACGAACAACAGGGCGAAGATAAAGCCATTGTTGAATTTGTCGCCCGTTACAAGGTTGGTGGCCGCGCTCATCGATTGCACGAAACAAGCCGATTTGTACGTGAAAACGGCATGTGGTTTTACGTCGATGGCGACATACATGAATAGTTTTGTAGGTAAACTAACGCAAAACCACCCCACTAAGGATTAAGTATGAACATTAAAACCACCGCACTTTGTATCGCCGCTGTTGCTGTTATTGCCGGCTGTGCAACGCCTTCGGAGCTCCGTATCCGTCAGGTCACCTTTGCTGCATCGAGCACCACACCTAATGCAGAAAAGACCCTGAACTGTGTTGCCAAGGGTTGGGAACAAGCTACGGAACAACAAGTCACTGTTAGCGCCTATGACAAGGGTTACACAGCTGTGGCTGAGTCCAGAACCCTGTGGGGCATGAACACCGATTTCGTGATCGATTCGGGTAACGCTAAAACTGGTGGTGCTGTATTCCAGATGTGGTCCAGCATGAAGCCAAGCCAAACAAACAAGCTGATCGACATCATTCAGCCTTGCCTGTAATTTCAACATTGCTTAAAACAGAGCCCGCTTCATGCGGGCTTTGTTTTATCTGGCTTATTGCTTCAAAAAGCGCTCAGCCCGGTCTTCACGATTAACGCGCCCACCACAATCACAAAGGCCCAGCGTACGAAGCCGGTGCCATGTTTCAGGGCCAGGTGGCTGCCGATGAAACTGCCGGCCATGTTGGCCACGGCCATCATCAAGCCGATATGCCACCAGACGTGGCCCTTGAGTGCAAATAGAACGATGGCGGCAATGTTGGTGGCCACGTTCAACAGCTTGGCAGATGCCGAGGCGTTGAGAAAGTCATAGCCCAGAAAACGTACAAACAGAAAGATAAAGAAGCTGCCGGTACCCGGGCCAAAGAACCCGTCGTACCAGCCAATGACGGCACCGATCAGGCAGGCAATGACCCGTTCCCGGTTCTTGTTGGTATGTGGCTTGTGGTTGGCACCGAGATCTTTCTTGACCAGCGTGTAAATCAATACCACCAGCAGAATGAACGGCATGAGCTTTCTAATAAAATCCGGATCGATCTGCGTCACACTCCACGCACCGGCAAAGCTACCAGCCAGCGCAAATAGCGCAGCAGGCAAGAGTGCACGCCATGCCAGTTGAACGCGTTTGCTGTACTGATAGGTGGCCAGCGATGTGCCCCAGACGGAGGCGCATTTATTGGTGCCCAACAATGTGGCTGGTGATGCCGTCGGGTACGTAGCAAACAATGCCGGCACCAGAATGAGCCCGCCCCCACCGACAATGGAATCGATCATCCCTGCAAAAAAGGATGCCACTGAGATGAGTATTGATTCCATGTCGGGTGTAAAAACGGCCCGCTAAGCGAGCCGTTCTCTGTGCGTTAGTTACCGCGCGCCAGGTTCTCGAAGCGGGTGTATTCGCCCAGGAAGGCCAGATTAACGGTACCGGTTGGGCCATTACGCTGCTTACCGATGATGACTTCGGCCATGCCCTTATCCGGGGTGTCCGGTTTGTAGTAATCCTCACGGTACATCATAAGGATAACGTCGGCATCCTGTTCGATAGCGCCGGATTCACGTAAGTCACTCATCATTGGGCGCTTGTCGGTACGCTCTTCGACTTTACGCGAGAGCTGCGACAAGGCGATGATGGGCACTTCCAGTTCGCGCGCTAGCGCTTTGAGCGAACGCGAGATCTCGGACACTTCGGTCGCGCGGTTTTCATTCTGGCGCGTTGAGCCCATGAGCTGGATATAGTCGATCACGATTAGACCAAGCTTGCCCACCTGACGCTTGAGACGGCGGGCGCGACCGCGCAGATCGGTCGGGTTCATGCCGCCGGTTTCATCAATGTGCATTGGCGCTTCGTGTAGCTTGCCCAGGGCATAGGTAAGGCGCGACCATTCGTCATCGGTCAGGCGGCCGGTACGCACACGATGTGAATCCAGACGACCGATTGAGGCCAGCATACGCATGGCGAGTTGAGTGCCGCCCATTTCCATGGAGAACACGGCAACAGGCAGGCCGACATCAACGGCCACGTATTCGGCGATATTCAAAGCAAAGGCCGTTTTTCCCATACTCGGGCGACCCGCAACGATGATCAAGTCACCAGGCTGCAAGCCGGAGGTTTTGCTATCAAGATCTGTAAAGCCGGTAGGTACGCCGGTGATTTCCGACGGGTTATCCCGGTCGTGCAGTTCCTGAATGCGCTCGACCACTTGGGTGAGCAGCGGGTTGATATGCACGAAGCCTTGCTGATTTCGTGCACCCATTTCTGCAATGGCAAAGACTTTCTGTTCAGCCGTATCGAGCAGCTCTTTGGCATCACGGCCAAGCGGGTTGAGCGCATCGGTGGCGATTTCATCACCTGCCACCACGAGGTGACGCAGCACAGCGCGTTCACGCACGATTTCTGCATAGCGACGAATATTAGCGGCCGATGGCGTATTGGCGGCCAGTTCGCCCAGGTAAGCCAGGCCACCGGTTTCATCGGTGAGACCGGCTTGTTCAATGGCTTCGGAAACGGTAACCACGTCAGCCGGGCGGCCGCGTTCAAGCAAACGGGTGATTTGCTGATAAATGAGTTTGTGTTCGCTGCGGTAGAAGTCGGCTTCTGTCAGCAGGTCGGTAATGCGGTCCAGCGCTTCGTTGTCGAGCAGCAACCCACCCAGCACCGATTGCTCGGCTTCGATGGAGTGTGGCGGCACGCGTAATTGGGCAATGGCCGGGTCGATGGACTTGGCCTGATTGGCAAAATTACCTTTGCGGGGCGGACGGGAGAATTCTGAACTCATACGCGTAATGATACCGGCAAAAAGCAGAAAGCCCGGCACGAAGCCGGGCTTTCTTAATCCGGTGAAACCGAATTATTGGGCAGCGGCTACGTTAACTACGATGCCAACAACCACGTCTGTGTGCAGACCAACTTCCAGCGGGAATTCGCCGATGGTCTTGAGTGGGCCGTTCGGCATGCGAACGTCCGACTTTTCAACTTTGAAGCCTTTAGCAGCCAGTGCGTCAGCAATATCAAAGTTAACAACCGAACCGAACAGACGGCCATCAACGCCAGCCTTACGGGCGATTTCAACAACCAGACCGTTCAGCTTTTCGCCAATCGCTTGAGCAGCGGCCAGCTTTTCAGCAGCCAGCTTTTCCAGCTCTGCACGACGCTCTGCGAATTCAGCCAGAGCCGAAGTCGTGGCGCGCTTTGCTTTGCCGTTAGGGATCAGGAAGTTACGAGCGTAACCGTCTTTAACTTTAACGACATCACCCAGGTTGCCCAGGTTAACGACTTTTTCGAGAAGAATAATTTGCATCGCGATTACCCGTTGTGGTTGTCAGTGAAAGGCAGCAGAGCCAGGAAGCGAGCACGCTTGATGGCAACGCCGAGTTGACGCTGGTAGCCAGCCTTGGTACCGGTCAGACGAGCCGGCATGATCTTGGCGTTTTCAGCGATGTAGTCTTTCAGAACGTCGACATCTTTGTAGTCAATCTGTTCAACTTTTTCTGCCGAGAAACGGCAGAACTTACGGCGCTTGAAAAGACCGCCGCCACGATTACGCTTGTTGCGTTCGTCTTTCTTCTTGGTGTTGTTAGTACGTCCAGTCATGATGGATTCCTTCGAGGAAATTTACGTTTCTTGAAATTCAATGGATTCGAGATGCAGAATCAGTTGGCGACTTTTGAGACTCTTGGTAGCGAGGAAGCCTGTGGCTGTTAGGCGGGTTCCGGTCTGGGCTGTGGCAAGCTGGTGCGCTAGATTGCCGAGTGCTTTGACTGAAACTTCACAGGTGACCTGACGCTTGAGTCCGGCTTCTTGCTGTTCCGAGTGGTGTCCTAGCGATGCTTCCGTTACCGGAATGCCGGCCGGTGTGTACCGGATCGGCTGGACGCTGAGGATTTGCCCGGAGAGCTGAACCCGATTAATCGTCAATCGTTCTGTTTGTCGAATCAGCGATTAGGAAGCGGCAGCTTCGGTCGTAACCGGCTTGGCCTTCTCTTCCTTCATCATCGGCGAAGGCTCGGTGATGGCGTGCTTTTGCTTCATCGTCAGGTGACGCAGAACGGCATCATTGAACTTGAAGGCGTGCTCGAGTTCGGCCAGTGTTTCGCCGTTACATTCGATGTTCATCAGAACGTAGTGGGCTTTGTGCACCTTGTTGATCGGGTAAGCCATTTGACGACGGCCCCAATCTTCCAGGCGGTGAATGACACCATTCTGGCCAGTGATCAGCGTTTTGTAACGCTCGACCATCGCCGGCACCTGTTCGGACTGATCCGGGTGGACGATGAATACGATTTCGTAATGACGCATGTAGACTCCTTTTGGCTAATACCCCCCGCCATGCGAATCGCGGTGGGGCAAGGTGGAAAACCGAAGATTCTACAACAGAATCAAGGTTAAAGCCAGTCTGATGCACTAACCTCGCCACCCTGGAGGGCTTTTTGGACGGCGTCGCGGTTCAAACCGGGGGCAAAATCCTCAATAAAGTCGTATTCGAAGCGCCGGAGCAAGGTGCCACGGCGAATGCCCACATGGGTGGTATTGGCCGGAAATAGATGCCGCGCCGGAATCAGCTGCAAGCCTGCAGCCGGGTCGCGCAATGGATCAAACGCATGTTCGGCGATGATGCCGACGCCCATGCCGACGCCAACATAGGTTTTAACCACATCGGCATCCAGTGCATCCAGCACAATGCGGGGCGACAGGCCATGCCGCTCGAAAGCCGCATCAACGCCAATACGCCCGGCGACGCCGCGTACGTAGGTAATGAGCGGGTAGCTGGCTAATTCGGCCAGACTGATTTGACCGGGATGGTTAAGCAGGGGGTGCCCCTTTTGCACCACCATGGCGTGATGCCACTGACGACAAGGCAAGGCAACAATACCCGGCACGTCCTTGAGCGATTCGGTTGCAATGGCGAGGTCAACATCCCCGCGCATCAACCATTCAGCAAATTGATCCGGCATGCCCTGATGCAGGGTGAGCGTGACTTCCGGGTACCGCGCCCGGAAACGTGAAATGGCCTCAGGCAGGGCGTACCGCGCCTGGGTGTGGGTGGTAGCAATCACCAAGGCGCCACGCTGCCCGTGCGTGTAGTCATCCACATAACGCTTGAGATTCTGGGCCTCGGCCAGAATCCGCCGGGCATGGGCCAGAATTTGCGCACCGGCCTCGGTAACCCCGGTAAGGCGCTTACCGACACGCTCGAAAATAATAATGCCCAGATCGGTTTCCAGCTGCTTAATCTGCTTGGAAACGCCCGGCTGCGAGGTATAAAGGGCATCGGCAGCCTCTGAGACATTAAAGCCGCGCTGGGCCACTTCAACCAGGTATCGAAGTTGCTGAAGGGTCATGAATGACGATCCTCCTTAATTACTAAAAGTTATAGCATTCTAACCATATATTCTTTTACGTTGGGTTAGTCGACTGTTAGGATGGCGTCCTCAATCAATATTGCAGCGCAGCTAATGGACCTTCTTTACACCGTTTCAGGCTTTTTTGTAGGACTCATCGTCGGCATGACCGGCGTGGGTGGCGGCTCGTTGATGACGCCCCTACTGGTGCTGATCTTTGGCGTTTCTCCTGCAACGGCGGTAGGCACCGATCTGCTTTATGCCGCACTCACTAAAGCAGGCGGCACGGTGGCACACGGTCGCAAAGGCCATGTGGATTGGCTGATCGTTGGCCGTCTGGGTGCCGGCAGCATTCCGGCCGCGGCAATTACGCTTTATGTACTGGCGCAGTTACCGGGCCATGGCAAGGAAGTCGGCCACATCATGGCGGTGTCGTTGGGTTTCGCGTTGTTCCTGACTGCCGGCGCTATCTTTTTGCGTGACAAGCTGCTGCGCTACGCACGCCGTCATGAAGATTCATTTATCCAACGCCACGTTGGACCGATCACTATTGTTGTGGGCGTAATTCTGGGCGTTTTAGTCACGATTTCTTCCGTGGGTGCCGGTGCGCTGGGCGTTACCGCCCTGTTTTTCCTTTACCCACGTATTGGTACGCTTAAGATTGTGGCCAGCGATATTGCACATGCGGTGCCGCTGACGGCAGTGGCCGGTGTTGGCCACTGGTATCTGGGCAGTGTTGATTTCAATCTGCTTGGCGCCCTACTTCTCGGCTCACTGCCGGGTATCTGGGTGGGTAGCCATGTCGCCAGCAAAGTCCCGGAAAAATTTCTACGTAGCCTGCTCGCTACAATGCTCATCATCATCGGCACCAAGCTCGTGATGTCCTGATTTGACTCACTAAAATCCCCTGAGATAAACCATGTACCGCTACGACACCTATGACCACGCAATGGTGAAAGCCCGAGTCGCGCAGTTTCGCGACCAGACCAATCGGTGGCAATCCGGCGAACTGAGCGATGAAGAATTCCGCCCGCTGCGTCTGCAGAATGGTCTGTATATGCAACGCTATGCGCCGATGCTTCGTATTGCCGTACCGTACGGGATGATCTCGTCAGCTCAGCTACGTGTGCTTGGCGCCATCGCCCGTGAAGAAGACAAGGGCTATGCCCATTTCACCACGCGTCAGAATCTGCAATACAACTGGATTCCTATGGCGCGCGTACCAGACGTGCTGGCACGCCTGGCCGAAGTAGAGATGCATGCCATTCAGACATCGGGCAACTGTATCCGTAATGTGACCAGCGACCAGTTCGCCGGTATCGCCCCGGATGAAGTGGTGGATACGCGCCCGTTGGCTGAAATTATTCGCCAGTGGAGCACCTTCCATCCGGAATTCGCTTTCCTGCCACGCAAGTTCAAGATCGCTGTTCACGGTGCCGAGCGCGACCGTGCGGTTGTTCAGGTACACGATATTGGTCTGCACCTTTATCGTGACGACAAGGGCGATGTCGTCGCCCGCGTGTGGGTTGGCGGTGGTCTAGGCCGTACGCCGATTCTGGGCGAGGTGATTCATGAAGCACTGCCTTGGCGTCACCTGCTTTCCTATATGGAAGCCATCATCCGTGTCTACAATCTGGAAGGTCGTCGCGACAATCCTTACAAAGCCCGAATCAAGATTCTGGTGAAGGCGCTGGGCATTGAAGAATTCCGCCGCAAGGTTGATGCCGAATGGGCCAACCTGAAAGACGGCCCGGCCACGATTACCGATGCGGAACTGGCGCGTGTATCGGCCTACTTTGTCGACCCGACCTACGCACAGCTACCAGATACCGATGCCGGGTTTGACGCCCGCCTGAATAGCGACAAGGCTTTTGCCCGCTGGGTACAACAGAACGTGCATGCGCATCGTGTGCCGGGGTATCGCGCCGTAACGCTCTCGTTGAAGAAAAAGGGGATCGCTCCCGGCGACATCACAGATACCCAGATGGAAGCGGTTGCCGATCTGGCCGATGCCTACAGCTTTGGCGAGCTGCGTTCATCACACGAACAGAATCTGGTGCTATCGGATGTCGAACTGCGCAAGCTACCCGAGCTTTACGATGCGGCTAAGGCACTGGGACTCTCGAGCTCAACCGTGGGCCTGCTGACCGACATGATCTGCTGCCCGGGTGGTGACTTCTGCGATCTGGCCAATGCCAAGTCGATCCCGATTGCCAAGGCAATCATGGAGCGCTTTGACGACCTGGATTACCTACACGACATTGGCGAACTGGATCTGAACATCTCTGGCTGCATGAATGCCTGCGGCCACCATCATGTGGGCCACATTGGCGTACTGGGTGTCGATAAGAATGATGAAGAGTGGTATCAGGTGACGATTGGCGGCCGCCAGGGTAACGACACGCGTCTGGGCAAAGTGATTGGCCCATCGTTCGCCGCTGCCGACATGCCAGATGTAGTGACTAAGCTCCTGGAAACCTATGTCAGCCTGCGCGAGCCGGAAGAACGCTTTGTAGACACGGTGGTACGCGTCGGTCTTGATCCTTTCAAGACCCGCGTTTACGGAGACAAAAACAAGAAGAAGGAGGCCGCAAATGGCTGAGATCCTGAAAAACGGCCAGGTGCATAGCGACAACTGGCAGGTACTGTATCCGGAAGCGGATGCCGACCTCGCAACCGTGAGCGTGGCAGCCGGCCAATGGCTGGTGCCGTTTACGCTGTGGCAAGCTCAAAGCGCACTGCAATCGCGCAAAGATATTGGTGTGTGGCTGTCGCCAAACGATGATCTGAACGAGGTCGCTAAACACTTCGGCCAGTGGCCACTTGTAGCAATCGACTTCCCGAAATTCACCGATGGGCGTGGTTACTCTATCGCCTGGCGCCTGCGTAATCACCACCAATATACCGGCGAGCTGCGTGCCATTGGTAACGTACTGGTCGATCAGTTGTTCTTTATGCTGCGCGTCGGTTTTGACACGCTGGCGCTGGATCCGAAAGTTTCGCCAGAAGTTGCACTCAAGCATTTGACCCCGTTCCCGGACGCCTATCAGGGTTCAACCGACAATCCGGAACCCTTGTTCCGCCAGGTAGATCGCGTGCTGGCCGAGGTTCGTTCATGACAAGTTCATCCATTAGCGGCATCAGCCAGCCTAAAGCCCCGTCGCGCCCCGCGCCGGATGCGGCATTGGTGGCCGCCGTTGCAGAAAAATCTGCACTGGTCATGGCGCGTCTGAATACGATTATTGATCGACACCCGAATGTAGTGCTGGCCAATAGCCTGGGCGCCGAAGACATGGTGCTGATGGATATGATCTGTAAAGACAATCTGCCGATCGGCATTTTTACGCTAGATACGGGCCGGTTGAATGAAGAGACGTATGCGCTGCTGGCCAAAGCCCAACAGCAATATGGTCGCGATATTGAAATCATGACGCCCGATTACAAGCTGCTTGAACCCTGGGTGTGCGAAAACGGTATCAATGGTTTTTACGACTCAGTCGAAAACCGTAAAGCATGCTGCAACATCCGCAAACTGGAACCGCTTGCCCGTGCCCTGAAAGGCAAAGATGCCTGGATTACCGGCCTGCGCGCTGCGCAATCCGTAACGCGCCAGAACATGGACTGGGAAGACTTCGATACGCTGAACAATCTGCCAAAGTTCAACCCGCTGATCGAATGGTCTGAGAAAGAAATCTGGGCCTACATTGATCTGAACAATGTGCCCTACAACGAACTGCATGATCGCTTCTACCCGTCGATCGGCTGTGCGCCTTGTACCCGTGCGATTACCCCGGGCGAAGATATCCGCGCCGGCCGCTGGTGGTGGGAAAACCCGGAAACCAAAGAATGCGGCCTGCACAAAGCAAAGTAAGGCTCCATAAAGTCACCCTGTAAAATACTGTCCTATGACTAAAACCGTCCCCACACTCTCTCACCTCGACTGGCTGGAAGCAGAAGCGATCCAGATCATGCGCGAGGTTGCCGGCCAGTGCGAACGCCCTGCCCTCCTTTTTTCAGGTGGCAAAGACTCCATCTGTATGCTGCGCATCGCCGAAAAGGCTTTTCGCCCGGCCAAGTTTCCTTTTCCACTGGTGCACATCGACACAGGCCATAACTATCCGGAAGTGATCGACTTCCGTGATCGCCGTGCGGCTGAGCTAGGCGAGCGCCTGATCGTGCGTTCGCTGGAAGATTCGATGAAGCGTGGCACCATCGTGCTGAAGTCCGCTGATGAATCGCGTAACCGTCATCAATCGGTGACGCTACTGGAAACGATTGCCGAATTCGAATTCGACTGCCTGATCGGCGGCGCTCGCCGCGATGAAGAGAAGGCCCGCGCTAAAGAACGTATTTTCAGTTTCCGCGATGACTTCGGTCAGTGGGATCCGAAGAACCAGCGCCCTGAACTTTGGGATCTGTATAACGCCCGCGTACACAAAGGCGAGCACATGCGTGCTTTCCCGATTTCGAACTGGACAGAACTGGATGTGTGGCAATACATCGAGCGTGAAAAGCTCGAGCTGCCATCGATCTACTTTGCCCATACGCGCCCCATCGTGCGTCGTGGCAACGGCATTGTGCCGGTGACCCATCTAACGCCAGCCAAACCCGGCGAAGAGATTGTTGATCTGCAAGTGCGCTTCCGCACCGTGGGCGACATTAGCTGTACCGCCCCGGTGATCAGCGATGCCGACAACATTGAAAAGATCATTGCCGAAACTGCCGGCACTACTATTAGCGAACGTGGCGCAACCCGTCTGGATGACCAGGCCAGTGAAGCTGCCATGGAACAACGTAAGAAAGAGGGCTACTTCTAATGACCGCCCAACAACATATTGAAGATCATGGTCTGCTCCGCTTCCTCACCTGCGGTAGCGTTGATGACGGTAAAAGCACCCTGATCGGTCGCCTGCTTTTTGATACTAAAACCATTCTGGTTGATACGCTGAGCAATCTGGCCCGCACTTCAGAACGACGCGGTTTAACCAGCGTCGATCTGTCGCTGCTGACCGATGGACTGCAAGCCGAACGCGAACAGGGCATTACGATTGATGTCGCCTACCGCTACTTCTCGACCGGCACCCGCAAGTACATCATTGCCGATGCCCCGGGCCACGAGCAGTACACCCGCAACATGGTGACCGCTGCATCAACCGCTGATCTGGCGATTATTCTGGTGGATGCCCGCCGCGGCATTCTGACCCAGACGCGTCGACACGCAAAGATTTGCCAACTGCTGGGCATTCCGCAGATCGTGGTGGCCATCAACAAGATGGATCTGGTGAACTACGACGCACAGGTATTTGCCAAGCTACAGGAAGAGTTTGCGCAGGTTGCTGCAACTATTGGCCTGGAAAAAGTACGCTATGTACCGATGTCTGCCTTGGAAGGCGACATGATTGTTGATCGTGGTGACTCGATGAACTGGTACGAAGGCCCAACGCTGCTGGAGATTCTGGAAGCAGCACCAAATAGCCACAGCGAAACACCAACCCACCACGAACTGTTCCGCATGCCGGTACAACTGGTGTGTCGCCCGCAGGATTCTGCCAATCCGGATTTGCATGATTACCGTGGCTTCATGGGCCGCATTAGCTCCGGCGTTGTTCGCCCGGGTGATGAAGTGATTGCGCTCCCATCGGGTCAGCGCAGCACGGTCAGCCATGTAGAGCTCGGTGGCGTTGCACTCAACGAAGGCGTTGCCGAGCAATCGGTAACGATTCGTCTGTCTGATGAAATCGATATCTCGCGTGGCGATATGATTGCCCACCCGGATACCGCACCACAGGTGGTTAAGGAAGCTCAGGCCATGGTCTGCTGGCTTTCCGAAACACCGCTGGATCGTGCACGCACTTACGCATTGCGTCAGACAACCCGTACGGTGAAAGCCAAGATTGCCGATATTCCGTTCCGTCTGGATATCAATACACTGGCTCAGGATGCGGCACCCAACCAGTTGCAGATGAATGACATCGCCACGATTAACTTGCGTCTGGCCCAGCCGATCTGCTGTGACAGCTACAAGAACAACCGCAGCACCGGTGCCTTCATTCTGATTGACGAAGCCACGAACAACACCGTCGGTGCGGGCATGCTCCTGTAACATCAGGGGCATGCCGCCGCTATTGATTCCCGTTGTTGTATTCATCGAGGGTTTTTGTTCCCTCGGTGCGGAGATCATTGCGCTGCGCCGGTTGGTGCCCCATGTGGGCAGTTCTATTGTTGTTACGGCACCGACCATCGGTTTCTTTCTCCTTGCCCTCGCCCTGGGCTATGCGGCCGGCGCCAAAATCAACGCGCGTTATCTACAGGTAGTTGCGCGTAACTTCCTGATATCAGCGCTACTGCTGGGTATCGGGTTTTCGACGCCCTTTGTGAACGGCTTGTTCACACATGTGCAACCCGTCTGGCTGGCTTATACGCTGCTCATAGGCGGCATTCTTTGCCCGTTGGCGTGGTTGCTCGGGCAGACAGTACCTGCGCTCACCAACCTGATGCAAACCCGACGCACAGGCGAGGCCAGTGGCATGGCCCTTTACTGGTCTACGCTCGGCTCGTTTCTGGGGTCACTCGGGCTATCTGTGCTGGTGATGCAATGGCTGGGAATCTCTGCCGCTGTTACGCTCTGCGCCCTATTTCTACTGATCGGCGCATTGCGCTTGCAAGTGGCGCCCGATGTGCGCTCCCGCCGCTGGCAGGTGCTTACGGGCTTTCTTGCTTCAACACTCCTGATTATTGGTTTGAACGTGCCCCTGTTACGTGGCCAATGGCTCGACGAACCACAGGATGTGACTGAAACGGCTTACGCCGATTATTCCGTTATTCACACCGAAACGCCCGAAGGTAATCCAATCCGCGTCTTCAAGGTCAACAGCTCAACGGCTTCGCTGATTGGCGATGGCAACCCGCCACGCTATGCCCGTTATATAGATTACCTGCGCCAGACCTTACTCAAGGATCTGAAACTCAGGAACAGCGAGATTCTCGTTCTGGGCGCCGGGGGCTTTACGCTTTCGCACAAAGAACCGCTGAACCACTACACCTTCGTGGATATCGACCCCAAGATCCAATCCATTGCCGAACAGCAGTTTTTACACGAGCCGATTCGCGGAAAGTTTATTGTGGATGATGCGCGCCACTTCGTTACGTCTACGGCCAAACAAGCTGAGAGTCGTTTTGATGCGGTCGTTGTTGACGTTTACAGCTCTCACCACAATATCCCTAGCCATCTGATCACCCGCGAGTTCTGGAATGACACCCGGCAAGTGCTAAAACCCAACGGGGTTTTGCTGGCTAATCTGATTCTGGATAGCAAACTGCAAAGTGATTACGCACGCAATGTGCTGGCGACCATTGAGTCGATCTATGGTCGCTGTGCGGTGGAAGTGCTGCACAAGGACAAGCCTTTAGCTAATGTGGAAGTGCTTTGTCAGAACGGTGGCACAGGTCTCAAGGCAACATCTGCCCGCATCTACACGGATGAGAAAAACCCTGCCGATATCGACCACGCCCGGGCAAACGCCGGGCGTTGATCTGAACTTTTAAGCGCGTTGACGACGAACCGCTTCAAACAGGCAGACGCCCGCTGCAACCGAAACATTAAGGCTTTCGACAGAACCCGCCATAGGAATTTTGACCAGCGAGTCACAGGTTTCGCGGGTTAAACGACGCATACCATCGCCCTCGGCACCCATCACCCAGGCAACGCCGCCCGTAGGCCACTGTGCTTGATAGAGGTCTTCCGTAGCTTCACCGGCGGTGCCAATGACCCAGATATCGCGTTCTTTGAGCGTACGCAGCGTCCGGGCCAGATTCGTTACCATGATGTACGGCACCGTTTCAGCAGCACCCGAGGCGGCCTTCATAGCCACATCGGTCAGACCCACCGCGCGATCTTTGGGCGCAATGACCGCATGCACACCAGCGGCATCAGCCACCCGTAAACAGGCGCCCAGATTACGCGGGTCGGTAATGCCATCCAGCACCAGCAGAAACGGCGGTTCTTCCAGGGTATCGAGCACATCATCAAGGTGGAGTGCTTTCTGGCGCGCATCGACACGGGCGACAACCCCTTGATGGCGTGCATTCGGTGCCATCCCTTCGATACGTGGGTTCTCTACCTGTACGACACGTGCATCGACCTGTTCGGCAAGTCGTAGCAGATCTTTGACGCGACGATCATTACGATTGGCATCCAGATAGATTTCTTTAACGCTCTCCGGATCGTGGCGCAAACGCGCCATGATGGGGTGGAATCCGTGAATCAGACGGGTGTTGCTACTCATGCTTTGGCTCGACGTGTTGGTTTAGCAGAAGATGCTTTAGGCTTGGCTTTAGGTTTAGCGCCGGCGGATTTTACGCTAGCAGGGCGTGCTTTGGATTTTGGCTTGGCAATCGGCTTGGCCGATGCTTTTGCCGGTTTAGCCGGCGCTTTGGCTTTAGCCCCGGTCGGTTTTGCAGATCTGTTGCCCGACTTGGCTTTAGCGGGTGCCTGACGGCCCAGGGAACGTGATTTACCCGCAGGGGTGCCCACATGGCCTGATACCGCCTTCTTGCGCGGCGCGTCTTGCGCTTTGGACATCTCCACTTCGAGCAAATGTCGCTCTACGGCAACCGGGCGCCCAGTTTTACGACTCCGTTCCTGAGCGAGCGCATCACGATCGCTGCGGGTTGCTTCCGTGGGCTGCACAGCCTCGTCGAGCGCGGTTGCGGGCACAAAGTCGATGCGATTGCTTTCCAGGTCAGCGCGCACCAGTTTGACGCGCAGACGATCCCCAACGCGATACTGCTGCTTGGTACGCTCGCCGATCAGGCAATGGCGAATCGGGTCGTGGTGGAAATAATCGGTACCCAGTTCCGAAATGTGCACCAGGCCTTCAACATAGACCTGATCGAGGGTAACGAAAGCACCGAAGGCAGTAACACCCGAGATAGTGCCATCAAAGACTTCACCAATCCGGTCTTGCATGTAATAGCACTTGAGCCAGGCTTCGACATCGCGCGTGGCTTCATCTGCACGACGTTCGGTCGCCGAGCAATGCAAACCGATTTCTTCCCAGGCCGCTTCATTGGCTGGCAGCGGTGCTTTCTCAAACTTGAGTGCAGCTTTAATCGCGCGGTGTACGAGCAAGTCCGGGTAGCGCCGAATCGGGGAGGTGAAGTGCGTGTAGTACTCGTAGGCAAGACCAAAGTGGCCAATATTGTCCGGGCTATAGATCGCCTGCTGCATTGAACGCAGCAAAATCGTTTGTAGCAGCGAGAAGTCCGGGCGTTCACGAATCTGGTCGAGTAGTTTGCCGTAGTCTTTACCGGTCGGGGAATCACCGCCTTCAAGACCCAAACCAAATTCCTTCATGAAATCGCGCAGCGCTTCCAGTTTGGCGGGTGCCGGCGTGCCGTGGATACGAAATAGGCCTGGCTGTTTTTTCTTCTCAAGGAAATCAGCCGCACAAACGTTCGCCGCGAGCATACATTCTTCGATCAGTCGGTGCGCATCATTACGGATGACCGGCACAATCGCCTCGATCTTACCTTGATCGTTAAAACGCATTTGTGTTTCGACCGTATCAAAGTCGATGGCACCGCGCTTGAAGCGTGCAGCATGCAGTGTCTTGAACAACGCATAGAGCGTATGCAGCTGAGGCTGCACGGCTTGATGTACGGCGGTTGCGGGTTGAGCCTCGCCAGACAACCAGCTCCAGACCTGGTTATAGGTCAGTCGCGCCCGCGAACGGAATACGGCTGGATAGAAACGGTATTTAGTAACTTCACCACTAGCATCGATCTGTGCATCGCACACCATGGCTAGACGATCCACATCCGGGTTCAAGGAGCACAAACCATTCGACAGCTTTTCCGGCAGCATGGGAATCACACGGCGCGGGAAATACACCGAGTTGCCGCGTGCAGTGGCTTCTATATCGAGTGCTGAGCCCGGTCGCACGTAATGCGATACATCGGCAATGGCAACCACGAGTCGCCAACCTTTGTTCCTGGGCAAGGCTTCGGCAAACACCGCATCATCAAAGTCTTTGGCGGTTTCGCCATCGATCGTGACCAATGGTAGATCACGTAGATCTTCGCGCTTACCCAGATCGCGATCAACAATCACTTCTTCCGGTAGCTTGGCCGCTTCGTCGATGACTGCTTTCGGAAACTCGAATGGCAGATCGTGTTTGCGCAGCGCAATCTCGATCTCCATGCCCGGATCGGCATAGTTACCCAGCACTTCTTTGATACGGCCAACAGGTAGCGTACGCTTACCTGGTTGTTCGAGAATTTCTGCAACAACGACCTGACCCGGTAACACTTCGGGGGTGTTGCTCTCCGCTTTTCGCGGCCGGCGTGAGCGCCCTGCCGCGGCCGTTTCACCCGCCAGGACAATGCGCGTATGTAAACGGCGGTCTTCCGGTACCACATAACGCACACCGTATTCATCGAACACACGGCCAACGACTTCTGTGTTGGCGCGTTCGGTCACCTCTACAATGCTGCCTTCTGGGCGGCCTCGACGATCGGTACCTGTAACGCGAACCAGCACGCGGTCGCCATGCAGAGCTTTTTCCATCTGGCGGTTATCCAGAAAGATGTCGGCACTCTTATCGCGACCGATGGATGTTTCAGGACGGGCAAATCCAAAGCCATCCGGATGCCCTTCGATACGGCAGGCAATGAGGTCTGCCTTATTCGGCAGGATGAGTGCGCCCTTACGGTTACGCATCAGCTGTCCTTCGCGCTCCATAGCGCGAATGCGACGTTCGAAAGCAATTTGCTCATCATCGTTGATGGCTAGCTTGGCGGCCAAGGCCGATTCGCTCATCGGACACGCAGCCGCTTCCAGCGTTTGCATCATGTATTCACGTGATGGCAGCGGGTTTTCGTACTTCTCTTTTTCCCGTTCGTAAAACGGATCGAGCCGGCGTATTTTGGCGACTCTGTTGGAATTCTTTGACATTTTCATTCTTTCTTCTATAATTCTGTTTCTTCGCACCTGCCCAGGTGGCGGAATTGGTAGACGCACTAGTTTCAGGTACTAGCGGGTAACTCCGTGGAGGTTCGAGTCCTCTCCTGGGCACCAACGAATAACATTGAACCCGCCTTGTGCGGGTTTTGTGTTTTTGGGCACTTTATCATCTTAATGTGGCCGGCCCATTTCATAGCTTTAATCCTATATTGAGCCGGATCCTTTAAAGACAATAGGATGGCTCCAAAGCATTGAGCCCGCTGACGCGGGCTCAAGTTTTGCAGATCAGGCGAAGGGATGAACACGAACAATCGTTTCGTCCCGTTCAGGCCCGGTAGACACAATAGCTACCGGAACACCCGTTACCTGCTCGAGGCGCAACAGATAGTCACGCGCTGCCTGCGGCAGATCTTCCCAGCGTTTTACGCCGAAAGTTGTTTCAGACCAACCCGGCATGCTTTCATAGATTGGCTCACAGCGTGCCACATCATCTGCACCCAGCGGCAGCAGATCCAGTGTTTTGCCATCCAGCTTGTAGCCGGTACAGATCTTCAGTTCTTCAATACCATCGAGCACATCCAGCTTGGTGATACACAAACCGGTGAGGCCGTTGATCATAGCGGAACGGCGCATTGCAGCGGCATCGTACCAACCACAGCGGCGCTTACGACCAGTAACGGTGCCGAACTCACGACCTACGGTAGACATCTGATGACCCGGCGTGCCTTCGGTGTCGATATCCAGTTCCGTAGGGAACGGACCACCACCGACGCGCGTTGTGTAGGCCTTGGTAATACCCAGAATGTAATGCAGCATGCCCGGACCCACACCGGTGCCTGCCGATGCCTGGCCAGCGACGCAGTTGGATGAGGTAACAAAAGGATAGGTACCGTGATCAATATCGAGTAGCGTGCCCTGAGCACCTTCAAACAGCAGGTTCTGACCGGCTTTATTCGCGGCATACAGCGCGGCCGACACATCGCCAACCATTGGCTTGATCTGCTCGGCATCAGCCAGGGCCTGCGCCAGGATGGTGGCGTGATCCAGCGGTTCTGCCCCGAGGTACTGGGTCAGCACGAAGTTATGGTATTCCAGCACTTCTTTGAGCTTGGCCGACAGCGTTTCCGGATGAAACAGGTCGTAAACGCGCAACGCACGACGCGCAACTTTGTCTTCGTAAGTCGGGCCAATGCCTTTACCCGTGGTGCCAATCTTGGTGTCATTGCAACGCTTGGCTTCACGCGCGCGATCCAGCGCCGAGTGATACGGCAGAATGACCGGGCAACCCGGGCTAATCGTGACACGACCACGCACCTTGAGACCATCCGCTTCCAGCGTGGCGATTTCGCTTAGCAGATGATGCACATCCAGCACCACACCATTGCCGATGTAGCAATGAACGCCATCACGCACGATGCCCGAAGGCACGAGGTTGAGCTTGTACTCTTTTTCACCGATGACGAGCGTATGGCCGGCATTATGGCCACCCTGAAAGCGGACCACACCGCCGGCGTTATCTGTTAGCCAGTCGACGATCTTGCCTTTGCCTTCGTCGCCCCACTGGGTACCCACTACTACGATATTTTTAGCCATACGTTACGTCTGTTCTAAGAAAGTTAAATCAAAAAAAGCGCCGGACTCAGCAAGCCTGAACGACCCACTTACCCTGCATCTGCACCAGGATTCGATCACAAATCCCACCGCTGTAAGTTACTTCTCCGGTTGCCATTGCCGGTGCTTGCACTTCACCCGGCAACGCATCGATGACACGCTCGCCGCGATCACGCAACACCTTGATGGCTTGATCACGCGATTCGCAGTCTTGCGCTGTGGCATCGTTCGCCAAAGCCGGTGCAAAAATCGCCGCTTGCACAACGGGCAACACAGACAAACGACACAACTCGCGAATGTCTAACGAGAACCCTGTTGCGGGTCGTGCCCGACCAAAAGCAGCACCGACACCATCATAACGACCGCCCAGCACCATGGCTGCACTATGCCCCTCGCAGTAACCCGCAAAGACCATGCCGCTGTGGTAATGATACCCACGCAGGTCCGAGAGATCCACGTATAAGGGCAAATCAGATGCCTGATTGATAATCGCTTCCAGATCATCCAGCGCCTTATGAATCGCTGGCACCTTCGGCAATGCCTCGCGTGCCTGATCCAGCACGGCGCGATCTCCATACAGGCGCGGCAGCGCCAGCATGGCAGCGCGCAATTCCGGGCGCCAGTTGATCGTTTCGCTGTCCAGCGCCGGAATATCCTTACGTTGTAACAATTTGAAGAAGTGCTCTTCGCCTTCTCCGGAGATACCCGCCAGCGTCATCAACGTGCGGAAGATACCCATATGGCCCAAATCAATCCGTGCAGCAGGCGCGCCTGCGGCCTGCAGCGTTGCTGCTGCCAGACGCACGATTTCCAGATCTGCCGGTAAATCGGCATAACCATAGATCTCGGCACCCAACTGGAACGGCTCTCGACTAGCCTGCATATCCGCTGGCTGTGCATGCAAGACGCTGTGGCAATAACAGAGACGAACCACACCGGGGCGATTCAACAAATGTGCATCAATCCGTGCAACCTGTGCGGTCATGTCGGCACGCACACCCAGCGTGCGACCAGAACCCTGATCCACCAGTTTGAATGTACGCAAATCGAGTTCGCGACCGGCACCGGTTAACAGCGAATCCAGGTATTCGATCAATGGCGGCTGCACCAGCTCGTAGCCGTGACTCTGGTACAGATCCAGCAGACGGCGGCGCAATAGTTCAAGTCGTGCGGCCTCATCGGGCAACGCATCGGCAACGGATTCGGGCAACAACCACTTCATCATGATATTTGACGCAGTACAGTAAGAATAAGCACGCCGGCAAGCATGGCGGTCAGCCCCAGAAAACGGATCTGGCCGTCACGCAGCTGAAGCATGCGTTCAAAGGTTTCCCGCCACATGCGCGGCGAAATGAATGGGAGCATACCCTCAAATACGAGCATCAGGGCAATCGCCAGCCACATCGTGTCGTTCATGCAGGCACTCTTGGTTTTGATAGATTATTCGGACCGGGGCGCGTCTGCGCTCACCGGAGGCACCGCCGCTGTGGGCGTAGGTTGTGGTTTATTCAGACGATCCTGAAAAGCGGCGGCCTGGCCGTATTGCTTGACGTAAGCTGCCACCAATCTGCTTTCAGCAGACTGACGCTGCTGTTGACTCTGTTTGTAGGCATCACCAAGCACCTGATCGCGTTGTTTGGTCTGCAATGCCACCAACTGCTGCTCATCCGCAGAAAGCCCCTGAACGAGGCGCTGTTCCGCCTGCTGCCTACTGGCCGCCATGCGTTTGTATATCGCTTCATTGGATGGCTCTGACAGAGACACCTGGCGCAGGCCAATCTGCTCGGCAACCATCCCCAGCGGCACTAATTCGCTATTGAGCGCTGCCAGCCACTTTGCCTGATCATCCGCTGGTAGTCCTTGCTGAAGGGTTGCCATCGTCTGTGCTTGCGCCAGACCCGTGAGGGTTTTGTTAAGCAGCGTTAACACGCGTTCGTTCGCCGAGTTTTTACCCGAGGCCGTGCTGGTATTGAACAACCCGGGGTCATTAACGCGCCAGGCTGCCCAGGCCGCTAGCTGCAGGGATTGGTTATCCAGTGAGGTAAACGACTGGGGGGTAATTTGCTCTGCCGTTTGCAAGCGGGTATCGATCAGCCAGATGCGCTCGGCAAATGGCAAACGAACGTAAATTCCGGGGCTGGCAAGCAAACGGGACGGCGTATCAGCCCCAGCGCGCATCACCACGCCGACCTGACCGGTTTCAACGATAACCACTGAGAAAATCGCCAGCAACAGCCCGAGCACAACGGCGACGGCGCCTACTCTCCCCAGAGAGAAGCGTCGATCCACTTTAGGTGTTTCGAGTTGTGTCATGAACCACTCCCCGGACGGTCAACCCGATCTCGCGAGCGCATGAGTTCACGATCCCGCCACTCACCCGCTTTGGAAGCGTCGACTGAATCGGCTGTCTGCGCCGCGTTACGTTTTGACCGCGCGCTACCGGACTGCTGCGTTTTGGCAACCAGCTCGGCATAGTTATCAAACACCAGTGGGTACTGTTCACGCAGGCTGGCATTGGCGCTGCCCACCTGATTAAGCGCATCGGCGCTACTCGGTTTCGGGTTGCTGGCATTGAGTCGCAGCACAGCGACATCCAGCTCCTGGGTGTAGCCCGTGGTTTCTTCCTGAAGTCGATTGGCCAGTTTGCGGGCTTTAATCAGACTCTCACCCGAAGCCGACTGCGCCTGACGCAAGGCTTGAATCTGATTCTGCTCATCCTGCTCGGCCTGCTTGGCCGCCTTCAAAACGGGGCCGGGTAAGACAACGTCTTTAATCTGCAGCGCTTTTACCCGGATACCGGTATTCAATTGATCCAGCGCTGCCTGCAGCTGACCACGTGCAGCGTCGAGGAATGCCGGATTGGATGTATCTGCCCCCTGCTTTACAACGGCGCCTTGAATCAGTGCCATAGGCTGTGTGGCGACCGCCTGACGCAAGGCTGTTTCAGCCAGTGTGCTTAATAATTCGGCAGGCGCTTCCAGACGGCTTAAATAGACGATGGGGTCATGCACCTGGTACACAACGGCATATCCCAGGCCTACCAGGCTTTGATCCGCGGTCAGCATCATGGGCGGCGTTGGTCCCTTGGCGCTAGCAACACCAACCTCTATCGTTCTATCGTTCGTAACGTTAACCAGTCGGACACTTTCTATCGGATAAGGCCAACGCCAGTGCCAACCAGGGTCTTCGGTGCTAACGATAACGCCAAAGCGACTCAACACGCCGCGCTGACTGGCATCGACCAGATAAAATCCACTCATTAACCAGGCGCCCATGAGCAAGGCAACGCCGATCAGCCAGCTTTTGAGTGATAAGGCCTGCCAACTAAGCGGCTCATCTACCGAAGTCGGGGGGGCCGGTCGATCTGCGTTAAGTGCATCCGGCAAGGGCGGCGGCTCGCGACGCAAAATCGCTGCCAACTTGCAACGTAGGTTATGCACCAGTTGTTGCCATAACACTTCCAGATCCGGTGGGCCTTCGGGCGGTTCACCCGGTTTTTTAGGGCTGCCACCGGATGGTTCTGGCTGGGGTGATTTGGGTGCTTCTGCTGCCTTTAGGCCGTTATCGGGTTGCACCGGCTCCGTACCAGCTTGCTCTGGTACCTGCTCCGGATCTTTTTGTTCCGGTCGGTGGCTATTTCCCCATTGGGGATCATTGATCGACATCAGGCGACAGCTTTTCAATTTCCGGGTGGGCAAATTCGGCGATCGCCGCCCTTAACCAGGGAAGACCCGCACCGGTTTGGGCGCTAAGTCGTACACGGGTGATTTTACCATAGGGATCCCGCTCGATCCCCGGCTCGGCGGCGGTAAGATCACACTTGTTGTAGACCCTGATCTGCGGCACATGACTTGCGCCAATTTCGGCCAAAACCTTGTTAACTTCGGCGATTTGTTGCTCTCGTGCCGGGTTTGCTGCATCAATCACATGCAGGAGCAAATCAGCCTGTGTGGTGGTCTCTAACGTCGCCTTGAAGGCCTCGACGAGGGTGTGCGGCAAGTCTCGAATAAAACCGACGGTATCTGCTACGACAACGTTGCCGGCTTCGGGCAACCAGACCCGGCGTACGGTCGTATCCAGCGTGGCAAACAATTGATCCGCGGCGTATGCCCCAGAATGGGTTAACGCATTGAACAGGGTGGATTTACCTGCATTGGTATAACCCACCAGAGAAATCGTCAGGACACCCTGCCGGCTGCGCGCCCGACCCTGGGTGCGACGTTGTTTGGCTAACCGGGCAAGCCGCTCCTTGAGCATTTTGACGCGGGTACCAATCAACCGCCGGTCGGTTTCTAGCTGGGTTTCACCCGGGCCACGCATGCCTATACCGCCACGCTGTCTTTCAAGGTGCGTCCAGCCGCGGATAAGACGAGAAGCCAGATGTTCTAATTGCGCCAGCTCTACCTGCAGCTTACCCTCGGCACTCTGGGCACGAAGCGCAAATATGTCGAGAATGAGGCTGGTGCGATCAATGACGCGCCCGTGAACCACCTGTTCCAGGTTGCGCTGCTGCACAGGCGACAGGCTGTGATTAAAGATGACGAGGCTGGCATCCAACGCTTTGGCGTATTGGCCGATTTCTTCTGCCTTGCCTGAGCCAACAAAGAGCGCGACATCAGGCCGATCCCGGCGACACGTGATGACGTCCGCAACTTCGGCACCTGCCGATTCAGCCAGCATACGGACTTCTTCTATGGCTTCTTCGATATCCAGATCACCGAAATTGACCTGAACGATGAGCACCCGCTCCTTCGCCTGTTCGGCGGAGCGGCTCTGCGCAGACTTTCTGGCTAACCGGGGATCTGACAACCCGGCCAGTGCCGGGTCGTTAACCGTCATGCCTCAGGCGGATCCTGGCTGAAGTTGACGGCACGCGCAGGCACAACCGTCGAAATGGCGTGCTTATAAACCATCTGGGTCACGGTATTACGCAAGAGCACGACATACTGATCAAATGATTCGATTTGTCCCTGAAGCTTGATGCCATTGACCAGATAGATCGACACAGGCACGTGCTCACGGCGCAATGCATTCAGGAAGGGGTCTTGCAGCAACTGGCCCTTGTTTGTCATTTTTATTACTCCGCTTTCTTCTGATTATTGCGGGGGGATGAGAGGCTGTTTAAGCGCTTGATGGCTCAATGTAAAGCAAAAAAGGTTAATGCGCAAAGCATTTTGCGCACCAGCCACTATTAATCGTCTGCGTAAGGGTTATGCGATACATTGAACTGCACGCGTAATGGTGTTCCCTGCAGGTGGAAGTGATCGCGGAAACAATGCTCGAGATAGCGTCGATAGCTGTCTGGAATGTGATTAAGCGCATTACCGTGAATCACAATCAGCGGCGGATTCATGCCACCCTGGTGGGCATATCGCGGCTTCGGCCGGAAAATACCATGTCGCGGTGGCGTCTGACGCGCTACGGCATCAATCAATACACGTGTCAGCTGGGGTGTTGGCAACTTCGCCATCGCCGCCGTATAGGCCTTATCGACCGAGCGCATGACCCCATCGAGGCCCTTGCCTTCTTTGGCCGAGATGTAATGGAAGCTCGCAAAATCTAGGAATTTAAAGCGACGTTCGATAGCAATCTTGCACTGCTCCTTATCATAAGCATCCATGCCATCCCACTTGTTAATAGCCACCACGAGGGCTCGGCCGGATTCTTTGATAAAGCCGGCGAGGTGCGCATCCTGATCCGCGACATCCTGCTGGGCGTCAAGCACGAGGATGACAACGTTTGCAGCCTCAATCGCTTGCAGCGTTTTGATGACCGAGAATTTTTCAATGGCTTCGAAGACGCGACCCTTACGACGCACGCCTGCTGTATCAATCAGCTGGTACTTTTTATCGCCGCGTTCAAATTCAATTTCGATGGCATCACGCGTGGTACCGGGCTGGTCAAATGCAATGACCCGCTCTTCACCCAGCAATGCATTAATGAGCGTGGATTTGCCAACGTTAGGGCGGCCGGCAATCGCCACACGGGGAATGCGATCGCCCGCTTCTTCGTCTTCAGCATCTTCCGGAAAATCTTCAAGCGCTTCGTCAACGAGGCTGCGAACGCCTTCGCCATGAGCGGCTGAAATAGGATGCGGTTCGCCCAAGCCGAGTTCGTGGAAATCGGCTGTCACCACGCCACGGTCCATGCCCTCGACCTTATTAACGGCCACCAGGACAGGCCGGTTAATCCGGCGCAGCAACTGTGCAATATCTTTATCCAGCGGCGTAACACCCTCGCGGCCATCGACCACAAAAATAATACGGTCCGCTTCGTGGATCGCCTGCTCGGTCTGGCGCGCCATCTCCTGCTTGATGCCTTCGCGTGATTTAGGTTCAAAGCCACCGGTATCAATAGCCAGGAATCCTTTGCGGCCCATCTTGCCATGGCCGTAGTGACGGTCTCGCGTCAGCCCCGGCACGTCCGCCACAATAGCGTCACGCGAGCGCGTTAAGCGGTTAAAGAGTGTCGATTTGCCAACGTTGGCACGGCCAACGAGCGCGATTGTAGGTTTCATTGCAACGTTACCGCCATCAGAGATCCGCCTCGCGTCTGGAGGAGAACAGTATTAGGGCCAAGGGCTGGCAGGATGGACATGACGCCACCGCCGCCCACATTCATGCGGCTGATAAATTCACCGGTATCTCGATCGAGCACATGCAGAAAGCCTTCGGCATCACCAACAACTAGCCCCATAGGCAACGCCACCGGCGCTGAGAGATTTCGGTACTTCAGCTTGTCCTGACGCCAGACTGAGGCGCCGGTGCCACGATCGAAGGCATGAACGACGCCTTGCTCGTCCGGAATAAATACCCGACGATCATCCATCGTGATACCCGCCACCGAAGTGACTTCCCGCGACCACATCTGGCTACCGCCCTGCATATCAAAGCAAGCCGCACGACCCTGGAAGGCCACCGCACACATCTGCGGTCCCTGAACGGCGGGGACGGTAACCACATCTGAAACTCGATCCAGTTCGGTGGCACCACGCGGCACGGAGACAGTACCTTCCCAGGCGGGCGCGCCATTCTGCAGGGAAAGCGCAAAAATCTTGCCGCCAGGCATGCCCACCAGCACAAACGGGCCAAACGGTAGCGGCGGCGCTACGGAACGAACAGCCAACGGCGGGTTACTACGCTGGTAGTTCCAGCGCTGTTTACCATCTAGCGCATCCAGCGCAATCACCCGGTTATCGCTGGTGCGTACAACAACCAGACCTTCCGTGATGGCAGGCGGGGCAACCAACTCGCCCTTAACACTAGCCGTCCAACCGGGCTTACCTGTTTCGAAGTCAAAGGTGAGCACTTCACCTTTGTAGGTGCCAACAGCCACCAGTCGTCCGTCACTCGCGGTACCCGATGAAAGCTTTTGCCCGGCACTCGTACGCCAGACTTCCTTACCATTATCCAGGCGAGTTACTGTGCCATCTTGGGATGCGGCGAGAACAACCGGGCCACCCGTTGCCGGCAAGAAAGTGAAATTACCCGCCTTACCTATAGAGGTCTGCCAATCCTGTTTGACGCTAACGCGCTCGACGATCGGTGTCAGCGGCGTGGGTTTGGATTTGGAACTTCCAAACAAACCACACCCTGTGAGCGCCAAGGCCACAAGGCTACCCAGCAAGGCGCGCTGCATCTGGTGACTCCGGATCGGGACCATTAACTTACTTTCCTGCAGCCGTAGCGTTAGTCAACGCATCACGTTTTTCCTGGACGAGGCGACGCAACAACTGCCCAGGTTCGCTACCCGCAAATTCGGTATTAGGCGTCACATCTTTGCCGCCTGCCTCCAGATTCTTTAAGGCCGCATCGTAGCTGGCGCGCGCTTCTGTGAGTTTGCCTTGGGCGACGTAAACGTCGCCGCGGGCTGCATCAAAACGCGCCGCAAAGCCTGCTGGTGCCGTCTCTGACAAAGTCTTGAGTGCGGCGTCATAGTCTTTCTGATCCATCTGGATGCCAGCAAGGCGCAAACGGGCAACGCCACGCACCGCATCTTTGCCATTATCAGCGACCCAGACCAGCTGGGCTTCAGCACTCTTAGGATCGCCCGCCGCTTCCAGGGTAGTGGCTGCAAGCAAGGCGCCCAATGCTGCAAATTGGCTGCGCGGATACTGGTTCACCAGTTCGCCCGCCGCCTGCTTTACCTGGCTGGTGTTTTGCTGTGCACTGGCTTGCTGCAGCACCAGGAATATACGGCTGGCTTCTGCATTTTGCGTTTTCTGATAGGTTTGCCAACCATACCAACCTAGCCAACCCATAGCGATGGCCAGCAGCAGCCCGGTTGCCCAGCCCCCATACTGTTTCCACCAGCCACGCAATGCAGCTATCTGTTCCTGCTCTTCGAGATCGTAAACTGCCATTTGATTCTTCCTGTACGAATGTGTCCGGCTTAAAAGCCCTGACCCAGGTCATTGTCTGACCATTGTGACATGATGTGTTCGGCAAGGTCGTCCAGCGCGACACGCACCTGATTGTTGGCGGCATCGCCTTCGACCCAATCTTTCTGCTGCATGGCTTTAACGGTGACCTGGCCACTGGCCACTTCATCGTCGCCAATAATAACCGCCAGCGGCGCGCCGGAGTTGTCTGCCCGCTTCATTTGCGACTTGAAGCTCCCGCCGCCACAGTGATACAGCACATTGAGCCCGGTATCGCGCAGACTTTCTGCAACACGAATGGCCAGGTCGGCAGCGGCATCGCCCTGGTGAATGATGTAGACATCGGGTGACTCTGCTTCCGGCAAGTTACCGGCATCTTCGATCAACGCGAGTAAGCGCTCAAAGCCCAAGGCGAATCCGCAGGCCGGCGTTGGTTTACCCCCGAGCTGTTCGACAAGACCATCGTAGCGGCCGCCGGCACACACAGTACCCTGCGCGCCCAGCGCATCGGTAACCCATTCGAATACGGTCAGGTTGTAATAATCCAGGCCACGCACCAGGCGCGGGTTCACGGTGAACGAGATGCCGGCATGACGCACAAGTGACTGCACACGCTCAAAATGCGCCAGCGATTCTGCGCCCAGATAATCCATGAGGCGTGGTGCCTCATTCACCAGGGCCTGCATGGCTGGATTTTTAGTATCGAGGATACGCAGGGGGTTGCTATGCAGTCGTCGCTGGGCGTCTTCATCCAATTGATCCCGATGCGCTTCGAAGTAAGCAATCAGTGCTGCGCGGTGCGCCGCGCGTTCTTCTGGCTGACCCAGGCTGTTAATTTCCAGGCGGATGTTGTCTAAGCCCAGATCCTGCCAGAGCCTTGCGCCCATGAGAATTTGTTCGGCATCGACATCAGGGCCAGTAAAGCCAAAAGCCTCAACGCCGACCTGATGGAACTGTCGATAACGCCCTTTTTGCGGACGTTCATGACGAAACATTTGGCCCGTGTAATACAAACGCTGCGGGCGCTCTGCGGCCACGTTATGTTGAATCACCGCACGCACACAACCAGCCGTACCTTCAGGGCGCAGGGTCAATGCTTCACCATTCAGGCTATCCACAAAGGAATACATTTCCTTTTCAACGATATCGGTAACTTCACCAATCGCACGCTTGAATAAGGGGGTGGGTTCAACAATCGGCATGCGAATCGGGCGATAGCCGTAACTCTTGAGCCAGGCACGCAAGGCTTCTTCCAGCCATTCCCACGACTCCGCTTCATCAGGCAGGATGTCGTTCATGCCGCGAACGGCTTGTAGACGATTGCTCATAGTCAGGCTTTCCGTTGATAGGTGCGCGCAACGTACCGATCAATAATTTCTTTGAATTCATTCGCGATGTTATCGCCACGCAGGGTGACTGTTTTAACACCATCTTCAAACACCGGTGCGGCAGGCACCTCTCCCGTACCCGGTAATGAAATACCAATATTGGCGTGTTTGCTTTCACCCGGCCCGTTGACGATACAGCCCATCACAGCCAGCGTCATATTTTCGACACCATCAAACTGCTCTCGCCACGCGGGCATCGCTGCGCGTACATAGCTCTGCACTTCGGCAGCCAGTTCCTGGAAGAACACACTGGTGGTGCGACCACAGCCGGGGCATGCTGTCACGAGCGGTGTAAAAGCACGTAGACCCATGGTTTGCAGCAGCTCTTGCGCGACCTGCACTTCCAGTGAACGCGAGCCATTGGGTTCCGGCGTTAACGAAACACGGATGGTGTCGCCAATACCCTCCTGAAGCAATACCGCCATTGCCGCAGTGGATGCAACAATGCCTTTTGAGCCCATACCGGCTTCGGTTAAACCCAGGTGCAGCGGATAGTCACAACGCCCTGACAGATCACGATAAACCGCAATCAGATCCTGCACACTGGATACTTTGCACGACAGCACAATACGATCACCCGCAAGGCCAATACTTTCTGCCAGCGCTGCCGATTCCAGCGCCGAAAGAATCAACGCTTCACGCATCACTTCGTTGGCCGAACGTGGCGTAGCCGCTTTGGCATTTTCGTCCATAACGCGCGCCAATACCGACTGATCAAGGCTGCCCCAGTTAACGCCAATACGTACCGGTTTGTTATAACGCACTGCCAGTTCGATCA
Source organism: uncultured Dechloromonas sp. (assembly GCA_964525545.1). Taxonomy (GTDB): domain Bacteria; phylum Pseudomonadota; class Gammaproteobacteria; order Burkholderiales; family Rhodocyclaceae; genus Fluviibacter. Next base: position 7,462 of record CAZGHR010000005.1, on the reverse strand, counting down.
TTTGCGCGAACTGTTCGTCTTTCTTCTTACCGAAGCCTACGTTACCCGGATTAATGCGGAATTTATCGAGCGCTTCAGCACATGCCGGATAGTCGGTGAGCAGTCGATGACCGTTGTAATGAAAATCACCAATCAACGGCACATCCACATCCATGCGGGCCAGTTGTTCACGAATTTCTGGTACAGCCGCCGCGGCTTCTGGCGAATTAACGGTGATGCGCACCATTTCTGCGCCGGCACGCGCCAATTCAGCAATCTGAATGGCCGTTTTAAGCACATCCGCGGTATCCGTATTGGTCATCGCCTGAACAACCACAGGCTTACCACCGCCCATGGAGACTGCACCGATGGAAACCGTGCGAGTGAGTTTGCGTTGCAGCGTCATAATGGCAGCAGCTTAACGAAGCACCTGGCGCGAAACGTCATCACCAGTGAGTTTATCGAGCTTGACCGGTTCGTCACGCCAGCGCGCCTGAACCTGACGTGCATTACCAATCAACACATCCAATGGTGCAGCGCCGGTAATGAACTGCGTTGTGCCAGCGGCATTAAGCTGGGAATAAATGATACGTCCCGTATGGTCCCGAACTTCTACCCAGGCTGGTGCCGCAAACTTGAGCTCCAGCGTGCCCGGGCTTGTCGGAGCCTGAGCAACAACCTCTGCTCCGGATTCTGCAGGCTTTGCTGCATCGGCCGGTGCGGGCACTGCTGCCGAATCGGTTTGTGGCTGGACCACATCCTGACGCACCCAACGATTAACCAGGCTCTGCGCCGATTCGAAGGTCTCATCCCAGAGGTTTCCCGGCATGGCATAGGCCAATACGACTGCCAGAACCACCATCACCAAACCCAGTTTAAGCATACGCTTCTCCTGCCGCTTGGTTTCACCATCACGGCGTGCTGCAGGGTGTGCTTTGAGCGTTGCGGTTGATGCCTGCACATGATTTTTTTTCACCGCAGGCGATCCACCGGGCACTTCAGCAATAATCGCATCAACCGGCACATCCAGGAGGCGACCATAGGCACGCAGGATACCGACCGTGAACGTACGACCTGGCAGCGCTTGCCAATCTGACGCCTCGATAGCCTGGATAACCTTATTACCTACCTTGAGCGCATAAGCGGCATCACCCACCGACAGACGCTTTGCTTCGCGCGCTGCAGACAGGCTGTTACCCATAGGCGCAACCGCTTCGGCGACAGCCTCGACATCCGCTACGGATGGCACAGGCATTTCGATTTCGGCTTGAGGATTTTGGTTGTTTTCGTTTTGCATGAGACTTTCCGGACGTCCGGTTACTGAAGTTTTGAAGAAGGTGTTTCGAGAGCCGCACCATAACGAGCTGCCTGCTGGCGATAACGATTGGCCAACGCGGCATCACCCATGTTCTGCGCACAGCGAGCGGCATTATCCAGGGCCCGCACAGGGGTGTTGTAGAGCGGGTTAGCCAATGCGGCATCTAGCTGTGTCAGACCCTTTTGATATTGCCGCGTATCACAGAGAAAGAGTCCATAGTTATTACGGATATCCGGATCGTTAGGCGCCAGGGCAACTGCTTTCTGGAAATTTTGATCAGCGGGCCCAGACTCGCCCAGCTGCATATAGACCAAACCCAGCATGCTGTAAGCGGGGGCATACTGCGGATCGATCTTCGTCGCTGATGCCAGCTCATCGAGGGCCGTTTTCATACTGCCCTGCTGATAATAAAGTGCAGCCAGCTCGGTGTGCACGCGCGCGCGGCTTATTGGATCGGACACAACCGGCTTGCTGTCATTGGGCGAGGATGGACTAGTGCTGGTGCAGGCTGTTAAAGCAAAGCCCGAAACACATGCTGCGGCAAACAGATGCCACGGGCGCAATGTCATAGCGCACCTCGCTGCGTAACCGAACGCACCGGCGGCATCAGCTGCGTGCGCTTGGTTTTATCCTGCACCTGTCCGGCCAATTGGCCGCAGGCGGCATCGATATCATCACCACGTGTTTTGCGCGTTGTCGTTACAAATCCGGCACCAATCAATATATTGGCAAACGCCGTTATACGATCTCGCGGTGAACGACGATAGGGGCTGCCCGGGAACGGATTAAACGGAATGAGATTGAACTTGCAGCGGAATTTAGCTTTGCTGATCAGTGCAACTAATTCTTTGGCCTGCGCCGGGCTATCGTTAACACCTTCCAGCATCACATATTCAAAGGTGATGAAGTCCCGCGGTGCTTTATCCAGATAACGCTTACATGCAGCCATGAGCTCTGCCAGCGGATACTTCTGGTTAATCGGTACTAATATGTCACGTAACGCATCGTTTGGGGCATGCAAGGAAACGGCCAGAGCTGTTGGGCAAGCCTCACGTAAACGATCCATGGCCGGCACAATGCCGGACGTAGAAACTGTAACCCGGCGGCGCGATAAACCATACGCATGATCATCCAGCATCAGGTTCAACGCCGGTATCAATGCATCAAAATTCGCCAGGGGTTCACCCATGCCCATAATGACCACATTGGAAATAATCCGGTCGCCAGCCGGGTCAAAGCCCAGGGCCCGATTGGCCAACCAGAGCTGGCCAATAATTTCCGCAGTGGTGAGGTTACGGTTAAAACCCTGCTTCCCGGTCGAGCAGAACGAACAGTCGAGCGCACAACCTACCTGCGTTGAAATGCACAGGGTGCCCCGATCTGTCTCGGGAATAAAAACCGTTTCAATCAGATTGCTGGCGCCGACATCCATCAAAAATTTACGGGTGCCATCATCAGAAATCTTGTCCGAAACTATCGTTGGCAAACGGATTTCGGCCACGCCCGGCAACCGCTCGCGGAAGACGCGCGCAAGGTCCGACATGGCGGAGAAATCAGTTTCGCCGCGCTGATAGATCCAGCGTAAAAGCTGATTGGCCCGGAAAGGCTTTTCGCCGATCTGGGCCAACCAGGCTTTCAGCCCGGCCATATCGAGGTCGAGCAGATTTTGCATCGTTACTGCTTTAGCGCAATCTTAGCGGCTGTATACGTTCATGCCAGGGAAGAAGAAAGCGATTTCCACAGCGGCAGTTTCTGGCGCATCAGAACCATGAACAGCATTAGCGTCGATCGATTCTGCAAAGTCAGCGCGGATGGTGCCTGGCGCAGCCTTTTTAGGATCCGTTGCACCCATCAGGTCACGGTTCTTGGCGATGGCGTCTTCACCTTCAAGCACTTGTACAAATACAGGACCCGAGATCATGAACTCAACCAGATCCTTGAAGAAAGGACGCTCTTTGTGCACAGCGTAGAACTGACCTGCTTCAGCTGCCGACAGATGCACCAGACGACCGGCAACAACCTTCAGACCAGCGCCTTCGAAGCGGGCAATGATTTGACCGATAACGTTCTTGGCGACGGCATCAGGTTTGATAATGGAAAGGGTGCGTTGAATTGCCATAAAAACTCCGTAGTTCTGTCAGCAGGTTGAAAGGAAACGATAATTTTAACAGAAAGGCGGCTTGTGCGACGCACCAAACCGCCCTCCTGAGCGTCTTTTACCCAAAAAACAGAAAGGCACAGATAACGACCAATGTGGGCGGCAAAGCTGACAATAAAAGCCCCATTGGGCTGACCGCCTGATCATCGAAATCCGAGCGGAGAATCGACATACCGGCGGGGTTAGGCGCATTCGCAATCACCGTTAATCCGCCACCCGTTACCGCACCGGCCATGACCGCATGCTTAAACTCGACAGAAACCCCCTGAATAAGCGATGCCAGGTAAGTCAATGCGGCATTGTCCGTGATAGCCGTAAGCGCCGTTGCTAAAAAAAAGATGGGCGTTGGCGCCACATCCGAAATCGCCCGCTGCAACCACCACTGCTGTAAGCCACCGAGAACCACAAGCCCCGCCAGAAAGAAAGCAACCATCAGCGCTTCTCGAAGCAGAAGCCGATCCTGATAACGGCTGTAAGCCTCTGTATATCCTAAGAAAAATAGAAACAAACCCAGAAAAACGGCCGGGTGATGAGAAAACGCAACGACACCGGCTAAAAACGCGAGGTGAACAGCCACGACAACGAAAGGGACACGTTGATCCGGGGCCACCTCGGGCATTTTTCCTTTTGCGGCGATTTCCTTGCGGAAATACCAGGTAACAAACAGGGCATTAATAAAGACCGCCAATGCCGCTTTCCAACCGAAATGCATCAGCATGTATTGCGAGCTCCAGCCCCACGCATCAGCCACCATCAAAACAGGTGGTGCGGCGAAGTTGGTTAAGGTACCCCCCACCGATATATTCACAAACAAAACCGCAATCGTGGCGTATTTCAGCCGGCGCGAAAGGCCATAACGATAAAAGCTGTCTCTAAGCATCAGCGCACCGAGCGTCATGGCGGCCGGCTCAGTAATAAACGAACCTAGCAATGGCAAAAGCGACAAACATAAAAAAAACATGGCTAGCGGACGATTGACAGGAAGCACACCGGCCAGAAATTTAATGCTTGCCTCGACCGCCTTCAGAATCGGGCGGCTTGCAGCAATCACCATGATGGCAAACACAAAAAATGGCTCGGTGAAATTTCTGGACTCCACGTAGTCCACGGCAGTGCTTTGTCCCAGGAAAAAGAAAACAACCAACATGAAAATGAACGCCCAGAACCCAAACACCACCTCAACCTCACTGAGCAGATGCCAGAAACCTGCATGCGCTGGATGCGCATGGGCGAGTTGGGCAAAGAACTTGGTTGAAAATGTATGAAGCACCGCCACCGCAAATATGATTGTGGCAATGACTTCCATAGGGGACACATTCTGCAGCATCTCTTTTATCCTAAATGACTCTGTTGTTTATGATAACAAGTTGGAACTTCATACAAAGATTGTCTGCCTAGGAAGGCACTTTAAAATCGGTCACCAGAATCGATAAGCGGGCGAGTTTGTCATAAAGCGTTTTGGCCGGAATACCCAGTATGTCTGCTGCATCCGAGACATTGCCACTCGCCAGTCTTAGCGCCATGACAAGGGCTTCTCTTTCCGCACGCTCCAGCAACTTAACGAGCGTTAGCGGTTCTTCGTCAGACCCATTGTTGCCCATATCTGCAAATGGCAAGCCGACCGCAACTCGCTCCGCAAAATTTTTAAGTTCACGAATATTGCCCGGCCAGGTGTGAGAAACCAGATACCGCAAAACATTGGCGGAAGGATCGGCCGACTGAGATCCGTACTTTTCCCGATACCGCACCAGATAATGATTAAAGATGAGCGGAATGTCTTCTGATATCTCACGCAACGCGGGCAGGTAAAGATTAACGACGTTTAACCGGAAATAGAGATCGCTGCGGAATAAACCCTGATCAGACAAGACCTTAAGATTGGTCTTAGTCGCCGCAATAATTCGGCACGAGACCGGGATCGATTCGTTAGACCCCAGTCTTTGGATGCTGCGCTCCTGAATCGAACGCAACAGCTTTGCCTGCAATGCCAAAGGCATCGATTCAATCTCATCAAGGAACAATGTCCCCTCGTTCGCGAATTCGAATTTACCAATACGGCGCTTGGTGGCTCCGGTAAATGCGCCCACCTCGTGACCAAACAGTTCACTTTCAAAGATGTGCTCGGGTAACGCCGCACAATTGATCGCAACAAATGGCCCCGTACGACGACTTTCCTGATGCAGCGCTTGCGCCACCACCTCTTTACCGGTTCCCGTCTCGCCGTTAATCAGGATATCCACACCGGTGGGGGCAAGCATGGTGATCTGTTGCTTTAGTTTGAGAAGTCGCTCCGACTGTCCGATCAAACTGAAACTGTTTTCCCCAGCACCGCGTGCCAGGGTGTTATATCGATCAATGAGGGCCGCTTTTTCAACAGCATTTCTGACGGTCGTAACCAGACGGTCAAAGCTGAATGGTTTTTCAATAAAGTCGAACGCCCCTTCTTTCATGGCATCTACTGCCATATTGATGTCGCCATGCCCCGTCATAATAATCACAGGCACATCTGCATGCTTGGCGAGCACCTTATGCATCACACTGATACCGGATTCATCTGGAAGATTCACGTCCGTGATGACCACATAAGGAAACTGGCGTGACGCCAGGTTCAAAAACGAGGTGGCATCCTTGAAAGTTCTGACATTAAATTCCTCAAGCGTCAGTGCTTGCTCGCAGCTTTTAAGAATCGCATCGTCATCTTCAATCAGGTAAACCCTGACCCGATCAGCACCATCATTCAATCGCATAAACTCAATCACCTGCAAGACGCAAAACAAGGGTGAACTCTAATCCACCCGCAGACAAATTACGACAATCAATCTTTCCGCCAATTGCGTCAACAATAAACTTGCTGATTGCCAAACCCAAACCAAGCCCCTTGCCCGAAGGCTTTGTCGTGAAGAATGGTTCAAAGACTTTGCCAGCCACGGCGTCACCCAATCCCGGTCCATTATCGATATAACGCACGACGACTTGTTCACCCACTCTGGCGCACTGAATATCAATAACGCCCTCTGGCGAATCGGCAAGCGCATCAATCGAGTTAGATATCAGGTTAATAAACACCTGCTCTAACTTACCGGTGGATGACATGACTTTATCATCCAACCCAAGCACATTCAGACGAACATTGGCTTTCCGCAAAAATGGGTTCATCACCAGAACAGCGTTCTGAATAATTGTATTCAAGCCGATGGGTTCAACACGGGTTTCATCATTTCGATAGAGTGTTTTAAGTTCTGAAAGAATTGCGCCGGCTCGCGTTACCAGCGCATTGATGTTTTCAATATTCTCGAAAGCCATGGGCAAATTACCACTTTCAAGCAGCCGCTTTGTGTTACCTGCATAAAGCTGTATGGCTGACAAAGGCTGGCTCAGCTCATGCGTTACCCCTGCTGCCATTTGACCCAATACGGCTAATTTGCCAGCCTGGACTGCGTCATCTCTGGTCTTTTTAAGAATGGCCTCGGCTTTTTCAAGATCGCGCACTTTTTCTGTCAGCTCTAGCGTGCGCTCCTGTATCTGGCTTTCGATGTTTGCAAATATTTCAAGTTTCTCACGGTGCGCTGTTCTGCGGTAATACCAGTTCAGCAACGAAATCATTAAAAAGCCAACAGCAAATCCAATGGCAACCGAGCTGGCCAAGGCGATCGTTCTTGTTTCCCGCGTACTGCTAATTTGAACAATATCCCAGCCCCGCTCACCCAGCGGCACAGACTGCACCAGATAGGACTCATCATTCAATAACTTGCGCTCATTGTCATCATCAATGGTGATCGCTGCACCATGAAACTGGAAAGGTGCTAGTGACTGACCGGAAAACTGACGGCTGCCATTGATTCGCTCCCGAGCCTCAGCACTTAACAGTCTGGTCGCTTTGTATAACTGAGATGATTCAGATGACAAAATGACTATGCCATCTTCATTGGTTACCACAAGGTAGTCATTAAATTCACCAATCGCCGATTGAATCTCGGAAAGGCGAATCTTGATGGTAATAACGCCCA
>CAZGHR010000004.1:13622-41503 GCA_964525545.1 uncultured Dechloromonas sp. | reverse complement strand
GCTTCTTCCTGACTGCAGGCTTCCTGGGCATGATGTACTACTTCGTGCCAAAGCAGGCGGGTCGTCCGGTTTACTCGTATCGTTTGTCGGTGGTTCACTTCTGGGCGCTGATCTTTACGTACATGTGGGCAGGTCCTCACCATCTGCATTACACCGCGCTGCCTGACTGGACTCAGTCGGTTGGTATGGTTTTCTCGCTGATTCTGCTGGCACCATCGTGGGGCGGCATGATCAACGGCATCATGACCCTGTCGGGTGCCTGGCACAAACTGCGTGATGACCCAATCCTGAAGTTCCTGATCACCTCGCTGTCGTTCTACGGTATGTCGACCTTCGAAGGTCCGATGATGGCGATCAAGACTGTTAATGCGCTGTCGCACTACACAGACTGGACTGTTGGTCACGTTCACTCGGGTGCCCTGGGTTGGGTGGCCATGGTATCGATCGGTTCGATCTACTTCCTGATTCCTAAGCTGGTTGGCAAACAGGAAATGTGGAGCACCAAGCTGGTGACGACACACTTCTGGATCGCGACGATTGGTGTGGTTCTGTACATCGCTTCGATGTGGATCTCGGGCGTCATGCAGGGTCTGATGTGGCGTGCAGTTAACGCCGACGGTACGCTGACTTACAGCTTCATCGAAAGCGTTAAGGCCAGCTATCCATTCTGGACAATTCGTGTGCTGGGTGGTGTGATGTTCCTGGGCGGTATGATCCTGATGTTGTTTAACATTGTTAAGACAATGCAGGGTGCCCGTATGGTGAACGATGCTGCTGTTCCGGCACCAGCACACCACTAAGCTCAACAGAATCGGAGAAATACGATGAAAATTACACAAGAACTCGTTGAGCGCAAAGTAGGGTTGTTGATTGTTCTCACATTGCTCACAGTATTTGTGGGTGGTGCAATCGAAATCATTCCTTTGTTCTGGCAGAAATCGACCACGACACCTATCGAAGGCCTTAAGCCTTACGATGCAGTTCGTCTGGTTGGTCGCGATATCTATGTACGTGAGGGTTGCTACAACTGTCACTCGCAGATGGTTCGTCCGTTCCGTGCAGAAACTGAACGTTATGGCCACTACTCAGTTGCTGGTGAGTCTGTCTATGATCACCCATTCCAGTGGGGTTCGAAGCGTACCGGTCCAGATCTCGCTCGCGTTGGCGGTCGTTATTCGGACGTGTGGCACGTAACTCACCTGAACAATCCACGTGACGTGGTACCTGAGTCGAATATGCCAGCTTATCCGCACCTATTAACTACCAAGGCTTCGGCTACCGTAGGCGCTGATGTGGATGCCAAGATGGTTGCTCTGCGCCGTGTGGGCGTTCCTTACACTGACGAAGATATCGCCGGTGCCAAGGATGCCATCGGTGACAAGACCGAAATGGACGTGCTGGTTGCATACCTGCAAGGTCTAGGTACGCTGCTGCCTAATACGGCAGCTGCATCCTCGGCTCCAGCTGCGGCTCAGTAAAAATGGATCAGAACGATCTTCGCGTAATGGTCACGGTGGTGTCATTCATCGCCTTCTTGGCCATTTTGATCTGGGCGTTCAGCCGGAAAGCCAAGCCTGATTTTGATGTGGCGTCGCGCATTCCGTTTGAAAGTCTGGACCAGGCCAAGCAGGACGAGGCCCGCGAAGCATCTCTAAAGTAATCCAACCCGTTACGAACTTACGGAAAAATCATCATGCTAACTAGTGTTGCATCAATTATCGTCACCATCGTGGTGCTAGGCAGCATCCTCGCGTGCGCCTTTATTCTCTGGAACCAGAGTCGTTCAAAATTCCCAACAGGGAAAGTTGAAACAACTGGACATGAGTGGGATGGTCTAGAGGAATACAACAATCCACTACCAAAATGGTGGATGTATCTCTTCTGGATTACAGTAATCTTCTCCTTGGCCTATGTGTTCCTGTACCCAGCGCTTGGTAACAACAAGGGCTTTCTGGATTGGTCATCAACAGGTCAGTGGCAGAAGGAAGTGAACAAGGCCGATGAGCAGTATGGTCCGTTGTTTGCGAAGTATGCTCAGACACCGATCACTGATCTGTCGCAAGATCCGCAAGCACTTGAAGTGGGTAAGCGTCTGTTCTTGACCTATTGCTACCAGTGCCATGGCTCTGATGCCCGCGGTGCCAAGGGTTTCCCTAATCTGACCGATAACGATTGGTTGTATGGTGGTTCGCCAGAAGTCATTCTGCAAACTATTACCAATGGTCGTAACGGTATGATGCCTCCGCATGCACACTTGGGTGACGCTGCGATCAAAGACCTGGCCAATTATGTGCGTTCGTTGTCGGGTCTGGCGAACGATTCTCTTGCTTCTGCAAAGGGTAAAGAATTGTTTGCATCCTCTGGTTGTGCTGGTTGTCACGGTGCTGATGGCAAGGGTAATCAAGCAATCGGTGCGCCTAACCTGACGGATAACGTCTGGCTGTATGGCAGTTCTGAAAAGACCATTGTTGAAACAATTACCAATGGCCGTCAGAACATGATGCCTGCCTTTGGTGATCGTTTGAACGAAGGTAAGCTCAAGTTGTTGTCAGCATATGTATACAGCTTGTCGCAAAAGCCGGCTGCTAAATAAGTTTTAGACTTATTGAAACGCCTCACTTGGGAAACCGGTGAGGCGTTTTTTTGTTTGAATGTATTCATTTAATAGTCTAAACATTATGCACAGTAGTATAATGTTTAGACTATTAAATGCTACTGGGTCGTGAAATGACAAATCAAGAAATGCCTGACAATCAGACCAAAGAACAAAACGTAGAGTTTGTTGAGAAATCGCTTTATGAAAAGCATCGTAAGGTTTACGCCCGTGCGATTTCAGGGAAGTTCAACAATCTTCGTTGGTTGCTGGTTTTTCTTACACAGGCAATTTTTTATATTGGTCCGTGGATACAGTGGGGCGGCCGTCAAGCACTATTGCTAGATCTTGTTGAACGTAAGTTCTATATATTCGGCCTAGTCCTTTGGCCACAAGATGTTATTTATCTGTCGGTTATTTTGCTGCTTTCCGCATTTGCATTATTCCTCTTTACAGCTGTTGCTGGGCGCTTATTTTGTGGCTATGCATGCCCACAAACGGTCTACACAGAGATCTTCATGTGGATCGAGAATAAAATTGAGGGCGATCGTAATGCACGTATCAAGCTCGATCAGGCGCCAATGTCGGCTGCCAAGCTCCGAATCAAAGCAACCAAATTTTTCTTGTGGGGTATTGTTTCATTCTGGACCGGCGTGACCTTTGTAGGTTACTTCATGCCGATGCACGAACTGATTGGTGATCTCGTCAATCTAACGATTAGCGGTTGGTCAGCTTTCTGGGTGTTCTTTTATAGCGCCTTCTGCTTTCTGCAAGCCGGTTTTATGCGGGAGCAAGTGTGTAAGTACATGTGCCCTTATGCCCGATTCCAGAGCGTCATGTTTGATCCGGATACGCTGATTGTTACTTATGAAGAAGCCCGTGGTGAACCTCGTGGGCCACGTCGTAAGAGCGATGACCTCAAGGCTAAAGGTCTGGGTGATTGCGTCGATTGTAAAGTCTGTGTGCAGGTGTGCCCGACTGGTATCGATATTAGAAACGGTCTGCAGTATGAATGTATTGGCTGTGGCCTCTGTATTGATGCGTGTAACGAAATTATGGCCAAAATGGACTATGCGCCTGGTCTGATTCGCTATGACACAGAAAACTCGGTGAACAAGCATTACACCTCTAAAGAAATGTTGCGGCATGTTGTGCGTCCACGCATCATGCTGTATACGGGCATTCTGCTGGTGATTTCCGCCATATTTGTCTATTCATTGAGCACCCGAATTCCTTTGCGGGTTGATGTGCTACGTGACCGTGGTGTTATGACCCGTGAAGTAGGGGATGGGCTGACAGAGAATGTGTACCTACTCCACATTATGAATATGCAGGATAGCGTTCGTACCTTTAGCGTTAAGCCCGAAGGTATGGATAAAATCCGTTTGGATGGCCCTGATACATTCAAAGTTGAGCCTTTGGGTAACTTGACTCAACCAATCAATGTCCGTGTACCGTCAGACGTTGGAAATCCAGGCGCAAACCAAATTAGGTTTATCATTGAAGATGTCGAGAACCCATCCATTAAGCTGGATGAAAAGTCGACATTTATTCAGCCTAAATAATTTAACAGAATGACCAACTCAATTACGCCTTGGTACAAGCATCGTTGGCCCTGGATTCTTATGGCCGGGCCTGCGATTGTTATCGTTGCAGGATTCGCTACCGCTTGGCTGGCTATCGTCAGTAATGACGGCTTGGTAGATGATAACTATTATAAAGTTGGTCTAGCGGTAAATCAGGAACTGAAGCAACGCCAGTTGGCTGCTGAGTTAAATATCAACGCCAAATTGAGCCTTGGTGCAGATAAGCGATCGGTTGATTTGGTTTTAAATGGTTTGCCTAAAGAAGCCTTGCCCGATATGCTTCAGCTGAGGTTGGTGCATCCGACGCGCAAAGGTGAAGATCAACGAATCAACCTCGTGCGTTCGGGTAACGTATATCGAGGAGAGATCTCGCAAAATTTTGGTACAGGGCGTTGGCACGTGGTGATTGAAGACCCATTAGCTGGTTGGCGTATGGATGGTAACTGGGATATCCAAAAAAATAATGCGGTTGTTGTCTTTGCAAAACCCCAATAATTTCAATTTTATCTAGAGGAGTGAAAGATGGCTTGGAAAGAACTATTTACTACAGATGTTGGTTTGGGTAGTTTGGCTGTGATTGGTTTCGTGATTGGCATGTCGATCTTCTTTGGCCGTTTGTTTAATAAGAAGATGAACGAGAAGCCAACTGACGAATAAGGCTTTCTGTTAAAGACAAAAAAGGGACAGCCTAAGCTGTCCCTTTTTTTTGCATTCAGAATGTATGGCGTTATTCAAATGTCAACGACTTAGGTGTTTCTGTTGGCAAACCGGCAGAACACCAGGCGTCAAATCCACCAGCAATACTGTGAACATTGGCGAAGCCGAGCTGTTTCAATGCGTTTGCGGCTAAGGCTGCACGGCCACTTGTCTTGCAATACAGCAGAATGTTACGTTCACGATCAATCAATGAAGGATCCTGGCTCATTCTGAACTCAAGCATCCCTCTCGGGATGTTGATTGCTGAGGGGAGGTGACCTTGCTGGAATTCGTCAGGTTCACGCACATCCAGCACTAATGGCTTTGATACCAATGCCTGGAGTGCGTCATCTGTTGAAACCTCGGAAATTTGCTGTTTAGCTTCTAGTACAAGATCGTGAGCCGTTTTAAACATTGATATCACCTAGGTAGATTGAAGATCATGTGACTACATACTCGAATGTTGATGACCGACGAGGTTAAAGTCCTTTTTTCTCAAAAAAACGGAACATGACCGCGGTAATGAGGGTGAAGCCTATAGCCACAACCCAAGGCGAAACGCCCAATACCTGAGGCAGGCTGATCTTCCCGAAGTCGGCCCATGAAAGTACGGTGCTTTTGAAAAATGGGTAAAACTGGGCATAGATAGCGGCGCCAATCACCATGCCAATAATGCCAAATGCAGCATGCCAACGACCTTCGCCAATCGCGCCAACAGCTGTGCCCGGACAGAAGCCCATGACCGCCCAACCAATGCCGAACAGGCTGCCACCAACTACCAGTGCGCCTACATTCATTGCCTTATGGCTCTGTGTAATGATGCCCTGATCAGCAAGAATCAGTATGCCGAACATGCCGACAACAATTGCCGAAAGCATGAACTTGAAGATTGTCATGTCTTTGAATAGCATGGCGCCTACTTGCTTGCCAAAACGAAGTACACGGCCTTTTTGCAGCAGGAACCCGAAAGCAATGCCTGTAGCTAAGCCTAAAGTAAGATCGATACCCATGATTATTTTTTCCGATAGATGATATTAGCTACCAAGGCACCAATGCCGAAGAAGAAGGCGAGCGCAACGTAGGAACTCACTGACATTTGCATCATGCCGCTCAGGCCATGGCCGCTTGGGCAGCCATCTGCCATGCGTGCACCGATCATCATGACAATGCCGCCTAGGATGGCTGCAATAGCACGTTTTGTGACGGAACCGCCGAAGCGTGCTTCCCATTCTGGTGGAACCGCTTCTAGTTTGAAGCTGTCATCCATTTTGGAGGCAATGAATGCACCAATAAAAATCCCCACGATCATCATGAATTGCCAGTCGATGATGACTTTCTCTTTGACATAGTAGGCATTGTCCGCAACATATGTGGGATCAAGCGATCCTATTAACATGCCGGCGGCTCTGACAAAGGTTGTTGATGCACCTAGATACATCGATTTTCCTAAAAGAACCGTTGTCAGGTAAACCGAGATGATTGCTAGAACACCTACCAGCGCTCCGGCAAGGTAAGGACTCCAACCTTTTGATTCATTTTGTGCCATAGGGATTTGCTCCGTGACTATATTATTAGATATAGTATATAAAATAGTATAGCAATGCAAGAGAAGCTATGGAAGAATGGCAGCAGCTGGCTAGTTAGGTGCCACAAGATTAGCCATCTTGAAGTAATCTGTTAAGTGCAGTTGAAGTTTGCTAAATATCTAGGAGATAAATATGTCTTTGACACGCCGTAAGTTTTTGAAATCTAGTCTTGTTGCCGGTGCGGCAATCACGTTCTTCGGTAAGGCTAGTGCCGGTACTCCTGTTTCCGAATCTGATCCTCAAGCCAAGTCGCTGGGTTATGTTGCGAATGCGTCGAAGGCTGATAAAGCCAAGTTCCCTAAGTTCGCGGCAGGTCAAAACTGTGGCAATTGTTCGCTGTATCAGGGTAAAGCTGGTGCCTCGGGACCTTGTCCGATTTTCGCAGGCAAAGATGTTGCTGCTGCTGGTTGGTGTTCTGCTTACGTTAAGAAGGCCTGACGTTAGTATTAGCAGATACATAAACTCACTAAAAAAGCAGCCTAGGCTGCTTTTTTAGTGGCCGTTGAAATTCGTTTTATCGATACACCAGTACGGGAATTTTGGAATGCGTCAGGACTTTCTGGGTTTCGCTACCGAGCAACAGACTGGTGATGCCACGGCGACCATGGGAGGCCATAAAAATTAGGTCGCATTGCTTCTGTTCGGCGGTTTCGACAATGATTTCGTAGGGGACATCGCTGGTTTCGGTGTGTACCGTGAATGACACGCCTGCGGCGGTACAGATATCGGCCGCTGCTTTCAGGTTGCGGTCTGCAATTGTTTTGGTCAGTTTGCCAAATTCTTCGGGTGTGGTTGGGTCAATCATCGCACCATCGCCGTAGTAGCTGACCGGATATTCAGGTTTAACGAACAGCAGCGTAACCGATGCTTTGATTTCGCTAGCGAATTCCGCAGCACGACGTGTGGCCATTAATGACAGTTCTGAGCCATCGATAGGTAACAAGATGTGTTTGAACATGGTCTCTTTCCTTATGCGATCCTAGTGGGCCGCTTTTCCTGAAGCAATATCTGCCAAAGCTTCCGGTTGTGTGATTTGTAAGTGCCGTGTTTGTACGTCCACAAGGCCATCTTCCTGGAATCGTGAAAATAGCCGTGACACGGTTTCTAGTGAAAGCCCCAGGTAACTGCCAATTTCTTCACGGGTCATCCGCAAGACGAAGGTATTGGGCGAGTAGCCAAGATGTGAAAACCGTTTTCCCAGATCAAGCAGAAAAGCCGCTAAACGTGATTCAGAGCGCAGATTGGCAAGAATCTGGAAGGTTGCCTGATCCTGAACAATCCGTTGGCTCATGAGCTTGTTTAGGTGTGCATGCAGGTTCGGTAGGTTAGAAGCCAGTTCTTCGATGCTGCCGTAGGGCATCATGCAGACTTCACTAGCTTCAAGCGCCACGGCTTTACAGGCGTGATTCCCAGTGCCGATGCCATCGATTCCAAGAATTTCACCGGTCATCTGGAATCCGGTAATTTGATCGCGCTGTTGCTCAGAGGGCAACAATGTCTTGAAAAAGCCACTGCGTACCGCATAAATGGCGGTAAAGGGCTCGCCAATTTCGTACAGAGACTCTCCGCGCTTAAGGCGACGTCGGGTTGGAAACCACTGGTCCAAAGAATCCATGTCTTCGGTTTTTAGGCCGGGCGGATGGCAAACCGGATTCATGTCACAGTTCTGGCAATGTGCCTTTGCTTCCGTAAAGTCGACAGCATGCCGCTGGCAATCATTGTCTGATTTTGTTTTACAGGCCTGCGATACTGGCTTTGAAGTCATATAATTCTATTATGAACAATTCGACACTTGCATTAGTAGATCGGGACTTGTGCCGCCGATTCGATATCAGCGGACCCCGTTACACATCCTATCCTACGGCAGACCGGTTTGCTGCCAACCCCGGAGCACAGTTGTTGGTGGACGCCTTGAAGGAACGGCCTGCACCAGATCAGCCGCTTTCATTATATGTCCATCTGCCTTTCTGTAGCACGGTCTGTTATTACTGTGGCTGCAATAAGGTCATTACCAAAGACCATAACAAGTCCTCTCTTTATCTGGATTATCTGGAGAAAGAAGTGGATATGCAATTGCAATCCTTGAGTGGATCTCGTTCGGTTACCCAGCTTCATTGGGGCGGGGGTACGCCGACCTTTCTTTCTGATGACGAAATGGGACGCCTTGTTCAGATTTTGCGCTCACGTTTCGATTTTCTGCCGGAGGGTGAGTATTCCATCGAGATCGATCCGCGATCCGTCGATCCTAGTCGTGCGCATTTACTGGCTGAATTAGGTTTTAACCGCATGAGCCTCGGTATTCAGGATTTTGATCCCCTGGTTCAGAAGGCCGTTAACCGTATTCAGACCTTCGAACAAACACGAGATGTCTTGCTGGCAGCCCGCGATGCAGGTTTTAAATCAGTCTCGGTTGATCTGATCTATGGCTTACCTAAGCAGACGCTAGAAGGCTTCCGCGCCACCCTCGACAAAACGCTTAGCCTCGCGCCAGATCGTATTGCGCTCTATAGCTATGCGCATCTGCCGCAGATCTTTATGCCGCAGCGTCGGATTGATGAAGCGGAATTACCTAAGGGTGAAGACAAGCTTTCGCTGATGGCCATGGCGATTGAGACGCTGGTTGAGGCTGGTTATGTCTTTATCGGCATGGATCACTTTGCCCGGCCCGATGATGAATTGGCGCTGGCCCAACAGGATGCCAAACTCCATCGTAACTTCCAGGGTTACTCCACGCATGCTGAACTGGATCTTTTGGCCTTTGGTGTCTCAGCCATTGCCAAGGTGGGGCCGGTTTATTCTCAGAATGCCAAGTCGTTGGAAGAGTATTACGCCGACATTGATGCGGGCCATTTGCCGGTGCGCCGTGGCTACCGGATGAACAAGGATGATGAATTACGTCGTGCGGTCATTCAGGAACTGATGTGCCATTTTGAACTGGAATACGCTGAAGTGAATTCGGCCTGGTCTATTGATTTCGTCAGTTATTTTGCAAGTGCCATTGAACAGTTGCAGCCACTGGTAGAAGCCGGGTTGTTAACTTTGGATACAACAGGCATTCGGGTTGAACCCAAGGGACGTTTGCTGGTGCGGATCATTGCCATGGCTTTTGACCATTATCTGCAACAGGATCGACTGAATAGCGAAGCCGGCAGGCCACGATACTCCCGTGTGATCTAGGCCAGGTATTTTGAGTATGAGCACCACAGCCTTACCATTTTTTGCCGCGGTGCTGATCGGTTGGCTTGGGGGTGTCCATTGTCTGGGGATGTGTGGTGGGATCGTGAGCGCGTTGTCGCTCTCTGTGCCAGAGAGTCGTCGTCCTGCTTTGTTGTTGGCCTATAACCTGGGGCGGTGTTTCACCTACATCCTGTTAGGCGGTGTGGCTGGTTTTATGGGTTACACGGGCATCTCTGTCTTGGGCCTTGCGCCGTTAGGCTTTTACATACTAGCCAATGTGTTGCTCATCGGTATGGGCCTATACCTGATGGGTTGGCCATTGATTGTTCGCCCATTAGAGCAGGGTGGACAGTATCTGTGGCGACGTATAGAGCCACTTGCCCGTCGGTTCTTTCCGGTAACCACACCCGCCAGAGCATTGATCGTTGGGTTCGCCTGGGGCTTTCTTCCCTGTGGTCTTGTTTATAGCGCCCTCGCTACCGCAATCGCCAGTGCGAACCCTGTTTCTGGCGCTATTTGGATGGCGGGTTTTGCTTTGGGAACGTTGCCTAATCTTTTGCTTGCCGGTTGGATGGGTGCTGGTTTGTTAAATCGTCTGCGCCAATCAGCACTCCGTTGGATCGCCGGATTAATGGTGATTGCTTGGGGCGCGTATGGGTTAATTCAAGGATTGAGTATCCAGTGACCGAGTATGTTTTAAAAATATCGGGCCTCAGATGTGCAAACTGTGCCCGTACCGTTCAGAAAGCCATTGAACAGCTACCAGAGGTTCAGGCAGAAGTTAATTTTGCTACCGAAGAAGCCATTGTTCAGGCGCCTGGTTCGCTAAGTGTTGGCGCGGTGATTAGCGCTATAGAAACGGCAGGGTATGGCGCGACAGAAGTGCGCGATATCCTGGAAATGTCTGCCGTTGAAACGGATCGTTTGCAACAGGCGCGTTTCTGGACAGCGATTATCTGTGCGGCCCCATTACTGCTGATGATGCCCTGGATGTGGTTATCCGGAGAGCAGATTCATGTGCCATTAATCTGGCAGTGGCTGTTGGCAACGCCCGTCCAGTTATGGGTGGCCTGGCCGTTCTATCGGGGTGCCTGGTATGCGCTGAAACTACGCACCTCGAATATGGATGTGCTGGTGAGCCTTGGTACCTTATCCGCCTATGTGTATTCGGTGGCGGTGATGCTGTCGGGGCATCATGGCGATGTCTATTTTGAAGCATCTGTGGTTGTCATTGCCTTGATTATGACCGGTAAGCAATTGGAGTTGCGTGCCCGTAAATCCAGCGCATCTGCGATTGAACGCTTGCTGCATCTGACCCCTAAAACAGCCTGGCGAGAAGTGGTAGCCGGATCATTCGAATCGGTACCGCTCTCCGAAATACGTCCGGGAGACCGGGTACGGGTATTGAGTGGTGAAGCCATTCCGGTGGATGGTTTGGTGATCGAGGGAAATTCCTCGGTGACGGAATCCATGCTGACGGGTGAACCGGTTCCTGTTGAGAAGCATTTAAATGACAAGGTTTATGCCGGTACGCTCAATGGTGATGGGTTGCTGGTCTGCCGTGTAACCGGTGTTGGCCGGAGTACGGTACTGGCGGGTATTGCCCGGCTGGTTGCACAGGCACAAGGTTCGCGTGCGCCAGTTCAGGCGCTGGTTGACCGGATCTCCGCCTGGTTTGTGCCCATGGTTGTATTGATTGCGCTCGTGACATTCGTTGTTACAGGCCTTTGGGTGGGCAATTGGGAAGCGGCCGTGATTCGGGCTGTGGCGGTGCTGGTCATTTCTTGTCCCTGTGCACTTGGATTAGCCACACCGACGGCGATTATGGTCGGTATTGGTGAAGGTGCGCGCCAAGGCATTCTGGTACGTGATGCGGATGCCTTACAACGAGCAGCCTCTGTCGATACGGTAATTTTTGATAAAACCGGTACGCTCACAGAAGGACGTTTGACATTAACGGATGTCGTTGTGGATGCAGACGGCCACGTTACTCAAGACCAAGCCCTCGGTATTGCAGCAGCACTCGAACAGGGTTCAGCGCATCCAGTGGCGCATGCCATTCGTGCCGCCGTAATCGAGCATGGTGCTACGGAGACGATTACCGAATTTCGAAATGAGGCAGGCAAAGGTGTATTTGGCCAGATTGCCGGGGAAGTGTATGGCGTTGTGCGTTGGGACGCTGCGCATATAAGCCCCCCCTCTGACTTCTGGTCGCAGCAAGCCTCTCGATTGGCTAAAGATGCAAAGACCTTGTCTGTAGTCATGCACCAAGAGACACCCATCGCGATATTGGCTTTTTCTGACACACCCCGTTTTGATGCGGCTAGTGCGCTCAGCCAGCTTCGGGTGCTGGGTTTGAATACGGTCATGCTTACCGGAGACCAGGTCGAATCTGCCGAGGTAGTCGGGGCATTGCTGGGGGTTGATAGCATTCGCGCAGGGGTCTTACCAGCGGGCAAAGCGGCAGAGGTCAAACGGTTGCTGGATCAAAATCCTGGCGGTGTGATGATGGTGGGTGACGGCATCAATGATGCGCCAGCACTGGCATCTGCCTCTGTCGGGGTGGCCATGGGGGGTGGGATGGATATCGCCATGGAAAGTGCCGGTATTGTGCTGATGAACAACCGGCTCACTGGCGTAGTCGATGCCATTCGACTTTCCCGTCGTACGCTGGCTAAAATCCGCCAGAATTTATTTTTTGCCTTTATCTACAATGCGTTGGCGATCCCTTTGGCGGCAATTGGCATGTTGAATCCGGTGATTGCGGGTGCCGCCATGGCCTGTTCTTCAATTTCTGTTGTCGGAAATTCATTGTTATTGCGTCGCAAGCGTTAAAAACTCGCGGCAGAGGCTATAATTTTCAAGTTAAGCGCATTTTGTTACGCGTAAATACAACCACACCATAAAGGGAGAAGACATGAACATCGATAACATTTCCATCGGCAAGGATGTCCCGAACGATTTCAACGTCGTTATCGAGATCTCGGCTAATGCACCTGGCATCAAATACGAACTGGACAAAGATTCGGGCGCCGTATTTGTTGATCGCTTCATTGCCACGCCGATGCACTATCCTTGTAACTACGGTTTTATTCCTTCGACCCTGTCGGAAGATGGTGATCCTGTAGACGTGCTGGTTGTATCGCCATACCCGCTGCCACCAGGCGTTGTTATCCGTTGCCGCACCATTGGCATGCTGGCTATGGAAGATGAAGCCGGTGAAGATGCCAAGCTGGTAGCCGTGCCTGTTTCGAAGCTGACCGGTCTTTACGACAAGGTTCAGAGCACAGACGACCTGCCAGAACTGCTGATCAAGCAGATCACCCATTTCTTCGAGCATTACAAAGATCTGGAAGCTGGCAAGTGGGTTAAGGTCAAGGGCTGGAAAGATGCTGCTGCAGCCAAGGCTGAAATCACTTCGGGCGTTGCCCGTGCCAAGGCTGGCAAGTAAGTCATAGCCTTTAGGCATAGAATAGCCCTGAGTCAGCTCAGGGCTATTTTTTTGATAAGTTCAGATCAGAGGCAGGGATAAAGCGTGCGGGTTGCAGTTGCTCAAATGAATGTGGTGCTTGGTGATCTGCCGGGCAATGTCAGCAAGATTGCCGGGCTTGCCGAACAGGCCGCCGCAGTCGGCGCTGATCTTTTGCTCACGCCTGAATTGAGTCTTTGTGGCTATCCACCCGAAGACCTACTGCTACGCCCAGATTTTTATCGCTCCGTTGAAAGTGCATTAACCGCGCTGGGGCAGGCAACCGCGCATCTGAATATTGCCATCGTGGTCGGCTTCCCAGAAGCGTGTGATGGCCAGCACTCCAATTCGGCCACTGTCTTCCTGAAGGGGAAGCGCCTGGCCACTTATCGTAAACAGCATCTGCCGCAATACGAAGTCTTTGATGAATTACGATACTTTTCGCCCGGCAATCAAACGGTTTGCTTCGAGCATGCGGGTGTGCGATTCGGTCTGGCCATCTGTGAAGACATCTGGTTTGCCGAGCCGGCCAAAGCTGCCAAAGCGGCGGGTGCAGAAGTGCTGCTGGTCCTTAACGCATCGCCGTACCATCTGGATAAAGCCGTAGACCGGCAGACCATTCTTAAACAACGTGTGGCCGAAACGGGCCTATCGATTGTTTACTGTAATCTGGTTGGCGGCCAGGATGAGCTGGTGTTTGATGGCGCTTCGACCCTTGTCGCCCCAGGTGGTGAGCCCGTGCTCCAGCTGCCTCAATTTACAGAAACCACGGCCTATGCCGATTGGACACCTGCCACGGGTTGGCAAACGGCTGAGCCCAAGACGGAACCCGCTGAGTTGAATGCCCAGATTTATGGCGCCATGGTATTGGGCGTACGTGATTACTTTGCCAAGAATGGTTTTGCCGGCGCCTATCTCGGCCTGTCCGGTGGCATTGATTCCGCCCTGACACTTTGCGTGGCTGTTGATGCGCTGGGTGCAGATCGTGTGCGGCCCATCATCATGCCGTCACCGTATACGGCACAGATGAGTATCGATGACTCCTGGGCCTTATGCGCCAATCTTGGGGTAAAAGGCGAGCTGGTTGATATACAGCCAGCCATGCAGACCTATGAATCCTTGCTGGCGCCGTATTTTGTGGGGAAAGCACCCGACACCACCGAAGAAAATCTGCAGGCACGGATTCGCGGCAACCTGCTGATGGCGCTCTCCAATAAGAGCGGCTGGCTGGTGCTGACCACGGGTAACAAATCCGAAATGGCCGTAGGGTACTGCACCCTTTACGGTGATATGGCGGGTGGGTTTGCCGTACTTAAAGACCTGCTTAAAACGCGTGTTTACGATGTCTGTCGCTGGATTAACCGTGAAAAGGAAATCATCCCTTGGCGCATTATCGAGCGCCCACCTTCGGCGGAGTTGCGTCCGGATCAGACCGATCAGGATTCGCTGCCGCCCTACGAGGTGCTGGACGCCATCGTTACCGCCTACATGGAGCAGGATATTAGTCCGCGAGACATTGTTGCGCAGGGCTATCGTGAGGCCGATGTCCGCAGAGTTGTACGCCTTTTACGCATTTCCGAGTACAAGCGTCGTCAATCCCCCGTGGGTATTCGTCTCACGCGCCGGGGCTTTGGCAAAGATTGGCGTTATCCGATTACCAACCGATACCCGGATGAGTGGTAAGCTATCACCTATTGAATTTGTATTTGATCGCATGGAGTCATCATGAAGCAGATCGTAGCTATTATTAAGCCTTTCAAACTGGACGAAGTTCGTGAGGGTCTCTCTGAAATTGGCGTGACTGGTCTCACCGTAACCGAGGTTCGTGGTTTTGGCCGTCAGAAAGGCCACACTGAGCTTTATCGCGGCGCCGAGTACGTGGTTGATTTTCTGCCGAAGGTTCGCCTGGAAGTTGTGGTGCAGGATGATCGTGTTGAAGCTGTGCTGGAATCGATTATCAAATCGGCACGCACCGGTAAAATTGGCGATGGCAAGATTTTCGTGTTGCCCGTTGATCAGGTCGTTCGCATCCGCACTGGCGAAGTTGACGACGCAGCCATTTAATCAGCGTTTTGCTGAACTGATTTCAGCAAAAGATCAAAGCCCTGCGGTGATCCATCTGCAGGGCTTTTTCATAGTGTCTAGCCGATTGAGAATTTCCTGTGTCACTTGTTGCGTTCAATAAACCCTATGGGGTGGTCTCCCAGTTCACGCCCGAAGGCCGTTGGCAGGGGTTATGTGACTACTTAACCTTGCCCGAATTCCGGGTGGCGGGGCGGCTGGACGCGGATAGTGAAGGACTGTTGCTGCTTACCGATAACGGCGCATTGCAGGCACGTATTGCCGAGCCAAAGCACAAATTGCCCAAATGCTATTGGGCACAGGTCGAGGGCATTCCTGACGAAGCGGCACTGGCCCATTTACGTGCCGGTCCGGTGTTGAATGATGGGCCTACCCGATCCTGTGAGGTGAGCCTGTTGCCAGAAGATGTGGAGGCACGCTGTTTGTGGCCAAGAAACCCACCTATACGCTTTCGCAAATCAATTCCAACGACCTGGCTTTCGGTCACGCTGACTGAAGGGCGCAATCGTCAGGTCAAGCGCATGTGCGCTGCGGTCGGTTTGCCGGTACTCAGGCTGGTGCGTGTTTCTGTAGGGGGTGTGCAACTACTAACGCTCAATGACGGACAACCCCTGGCACTCGGTACCTCGACAGAGATATCCGTCAATCAATTAAACGGGAGTAACGCATGACGTTTATCACGCGTGCAGGCATCACCGGGCTGATTGTATTTGCGCTGTCTGCCGCAGTTCAGGCCGCGAACCTGCCGGTCATTCGTTTATCGGCTGGCACCGGTAATCTGGAAGTCGAAGTCGCCAGCAACAAGGCACAGCGCTCACTGGGTCTTATGAACCGGGCATCAATGCCGGAGTCGCGTGGCATGCTGTTTGTCTACCCGGCGCCTGCTTACTTCTGTATGTGGATGAAGAACACCAAGATTCCACTCTCTGTTGCTTTCATCGATGCCCAGGGGCAGGTGATTAATATCGAAGACATGGCACCGCAAACAGAGACGAACCACTGTACGCAACGTAATGCGACTTATGCGCTGGAAGCCAATCGCGGCTGGTTTGCCAAGCACGGTGTCGTTGCGGGTAGCCAAATCATCGGCCTTGAAAAAGCGCCTCAGGGTGAATACTGAGCTATGGGCATACGTGAAAGCCGGGTTCAGTCTCATCGCTTCAAAGGGCGAAGCCGTGGCAGTCACTGGCACCCCCTTGGTAAAGCATTAAAGCCACCTAAGGACCTGTGTCCCTGGCTCCAGGAGCCTAAGTCGCTTACGGCACGTTTGCAGCGCCATTATGGCGATGTCAATTTGCGGGTGATCCGTCAGGCACTCGGCAAACCCTATAACGATGAAGGCTCTGGGAAGCTGCCGATGGCCGTTTGCCGGGCAGTTGTGCTTTCTTCAGGAGATGGATCGCCGCTGGTGGTTGCGCATTCCATACTGCCTGCCATTCCACGTGGCCCCTTATCAGTCATGTTCCGTAAGCTGGGTCGTCAGGCGCTCGGATCGTTACTCTTTACGCATCGTGGTTTTGTTCGACGAGAGCGCGAATGGGCGTTCCTCGATAAACGGCACCCGCTGTATCGGCTGGCATTGTCTCAAATGCAAGGAGCGTGTGAACCCAGACTCTGGGCGAGGCGTGCAGTGTTTAGCCAATCACGCTATCCACAGCAATCGGTTCAGGTGACAGAAGTCTTTCTTCTAAACACCCCAAAATAAAAAACCGGCCGGAGCCGGTTTTTTATTGCTGGGTTCTGGCAATTACGCGAAGTTAGCTTCAGCAAATTTCCAGTTGGCCAGTTTGTCGAGGAAAGTCTCAACGAACTTCGGACGCAGGTTGCGGTAGTCGATGTAGTAGGCGTGTTCCCAGACATCAACAGTCAGCAGGGCTTTGTCGCCGGTGGTCAGCGGGGTGCCAGCGGCACCCATGTTGACGATGTCAACGCTACCGTCGGCCTTCTTGACCAGCCATGTCCAGCCCGAACCGAAGTTACCAACGGCCGAAGTTTGGAAAGCTTTCTTGAACTCGTCGAAGGAGCCCCATTTTTTATTGATGGCATCAGCCAGTGCGCCGGTTGGTTCACCGCCACCATTTGGCGACAGGCAGTTCCAGAAGAAGGTGTGGTTCCAGACTTGCGCGGCGTTGTTGTAGACGCCACCAGCTGGTGCCTTCTTGACGATTTCTTCCAGGCTCAGCTTTTCGTATTCGGTGCCTGGAATCAGGTTGTTCAGGTTGGTCACATAAGCCTGATGGTGCTTGGCGTAGTGGTAGTCGAAGGTTTCTTCCGACATGTGTGGGGCGAGGGCGTTCTTGGCGAACGGCAGTGCGGGTAATTCAAATGCCATGTTGATTCTCCGGGTTGGGGGATTTGTTGGTTTAATGTTTGATTCTAGTCAGAGCCGCTGTTACCTGCAAGCATTGCCAAGAGTTAGTTATCCGCTTGGGCAGAAACTATATTGGCGTGTAGCTTGCCATCGGCAAGACGTAATTCAACCATTGAGTCTACGGGGGCTTTGTGGATGCTGTCTACCAGGTGCCCATGGGCATCTGTGACCAGCGCGTAGCCGCGTTTGAGGGGTTGATTCGGGTCTAGCGCCTGTAAACGGAGCCCCAGTTCGTTTAAGGTGCGGGTTTCTCGTTCAAGTGCCCGTTGTGACCAAAGTGCCAGGCGGGTCTGAAACTGGTTAAGCCGATCCTGTTGACGCTCCAAAAGGGCTGCCGGGCTTCTTAGACGCGCGGCGTAACCATCCAGCTTCATACCGGCATCATCCAGCCTGCGCATGATCAGTTGGTGTAAACGTTGCTGGTTGCCCTCGATCAGTGCCGTAAGTCGCGTTTTGTCGGGTGCAATCAGTTCGGCGGCAGCCGTAGGGGTTGGGGCGCGCACATCCGCAGCCAGATCGGCCAGGGTGGTGTCGGTTTCGTGGCCGATGCCGGCAATAATGGGCAGCTGGCTGGCAGCGATGGCTTTCACCACGGCCGCTTCGTTAAAGCTCCATAAGTCTTCCAGTGACCCGCCGCCGCGACATAGAAGCAGCACATCGGCCTGGTCATGCTGATTGGCTGCTGCTATGGCCTGCACAATCTGGTTGGTGGCTTCAGCGCCTTGAACCAGGGTGGGGTAGAGGATGAGTTGGGCATAGGGTGCCCGCCGCGATAGGGTGGTTATTACGTCATGCAATGCCGCTGCCTGTGGGCTGGTAATAATGCCGATGGTGCGTGGGAAAGCGGGCAGTGCCTGCTTTCTTGCCGGGTCAAAGAGCCCTGCAGCGTCCAGTTCGGTTTTTAGCTGCAGGAATCGCTCATAAAGCGCACCCAAACCGCCCTTAACCAGGGTTTCTACAGTGAGTTGAAACTCGCCACGAGCCTCATAGAGGGTTACCTGAACCTTGGCGCGGACTTTGTCTCCCTGGCGGGGCTGCCAACCCAGGCGGGAGGCTCGGGTGCGGAATAGGGCGCAGCGTACCTGGGCACTGGCATCTTTGAGGCTGAAATACATATGCCCGGAGCTAGCCACGGTAAGTTGGGCTATTTCTCCTTCGACCCAGAGCAGGGGGAAACGGCTTTCGAGTTGGCTACGAACCGCAGCGTTGAGATCCGATACCGACATCACCGGGAGGTCTTGGGTAGGCGTGGGCGTGTCAAAGAATGTGTTTGAGACCATATGACATACTTTACCTTGGTTCGGAATTCTTTATTGATGAACCTGATCTACTT
Source organism: uncultured Dechloromonas sp. (assembly GCA_964525545.1). Lineage (GTDB taxonomy): Bacteria > Pseudomonadota > Gammaproteobacteria > Burkholderiales > Rhodocyclaceae > Fluviibacter. Next base: position 22,610 of record CAZGHR010000004.1, on the reverse strand, counting down.
ATCAGTAAAAAATAGGCGCAAATTCACTTGACATACGTTAGTTTTCTCCACCGCAGTGCAGCGAACTCTTTTGTCGTAAGGGTTTTACTTCGGCTGCCACCTTGCAACCCAGTAAAATTATCATAACTCATTGATAGAAAAAGAAAAACTAAAACAAGCCTTTTTTTTGAGCAGCGTAACCTAACTTCCTTTGTCTGCACGACTTAGACACTTTTATGACAGGCTATCCACAAACTTATCCACCAATTTTGTGGATAACAAAGGTGCGTCGATAACTCATTGAAATGCTGAGAATCGGGTGGGATTTGCTTGCTCAAACATAGGGGGGTGGCTAAACTGCTACTTTGACTTCTACGGGTCTGGAATAACGTGTTTGCCATCATTCAAGCGGCCGGTTGGCCCATCTGGCCTCTTCTAATTGCCTCTGTTGTAGCGCTCGCACTGATTATTGAGCGTTTGTACTCATTACGACGCACTAAGGTCTTGCCGGTTGGCTTGTTACAGAGTGTGCTTTCAGGTCTGGCTAATGGTGGGTTCGATGCTGCACGGCTAAATAACCTTGAAGAAGGTTCGCCGCTGGGACGTGTATTGGCTGCGGGGATTCGTAACCAGAATAGTAGCCGGGAAGTCATGCGCGAGGCCATTGAAGAGTCGGGGCGCATGGTCTATAGCCAGTTAGAGCGTTATTTAACCACCCTGGGTACGATCGCCTCGATTGCCCCACTATTGGGTTTGCTGGGTACGCTGGTCGGCATGATTGATATCTTCGGCGCGCAATCTCCTGCCACGGGTAACCCGCAGCAATTGGCCTATGGTATTTCAGTGGCGCTTTATAACACCACGTTTGGTTTGCTGATTGCGATTCCTGCGCTGATCTTCTGGCGTCACTTCCGTGCACTGATCGATAAGTTTGTAGTCGATATGGAGCAGCAGGCCATTAAACTGGTCGAAGTCGTTCACGGCGAACGCAACTGAGTCCTCGGAGCGCGTGATGAATTTTCGCCGGGGTAGCGGGCGCGATGAGCCTGAAATCAATCTAATTCCGTTTATCGATGTCCTATTAGTGATCATCATATTTTTGATGATGACCACAACGTACAACAAAGTATCGGGTATCGAAATCGATCTGCCGACGGCGGCTGCGACTAATGCCACGCCACCGGATGAAATTAGTGTGTCGGTTACAGCGGGCGGTACGGTGGTAATTGATGGCCAGAGCTTGGCCCGGCCAAGCGTTGATGCAGTAGCCGCGGCACTTAAAGCAGCAACTGCAAAGCGCGGTCAAGGAGCCAAGCCACCCGTTGTTTCAATTAATGCCGACGCCAAAGCAACGCATCAGAGCGTCATCGATGTCATGCAGGCGGCGCATCAGGCTGACCTCTCTCAGATTTCATTCACGACGCGCAGCGGTTCATGATTTTAAGGCCTCAGGAGATTGAGGCCAGCTGGTATGGCCGTGGCCGGTTGGGTTTTTTCCAAACCGCGTTGCTTGTGTTTTTATCGTGGATATACGGTCTGGTCGTTAGCGTGCGTCGCCATCTGTATCAGTGGGGCCTATTGAAGCAAGTGCGCTTGCCTGTTCCTGTGCTGGTGGTTGGGAACCTGATTGTGGGTGGTGCTGGCAAAACACCGGTGGCCTTATCGATTGCCCAGCAGCTTAAAGATCTGGGTTGGCGTCCGGGAATTATTAGTCGCGGTTATGGTCGTAAAGTGCCGGGTGTCAGAGCGGTAGGTGTTGGCGATAGCCCGCAATATGTAGGAGATGAGCCGCTGCTGTATGCGCAACAGGGTTTCCCTGTGTTTGTGGGTGAAAAGCGTGCAGAGGCGGGACGTGCATTGTTGGCGGCCAATCCGGGCGTCAACATACTCATCGCTGATGATGGCTTACAACATCTCAATCTGGCACGGGATATTGAGGTGGTGGTTTTCGATCAACGCGGGGTGGGGAATGGACACTGCCTGCCGCTTGGCCCATTACGTGAACCGTTAACCCGATTGAATGATCCACTGGTACGCGGCACGATTATTCAAGGAGCCCCTGATCAATCGGGCTGGCCAGTCAAGCCGCGGTTTGAACTGTCACTCATTCCTGATGCGGTGTATCGCTTGAATCAGCCGGATCAAAAGTCGCTGTTAAATGATTTTGCTGGGCAATCGGTTTTAGCAGTTGCGGGTATTGGTCATCCAGAGCGGTTTTTCAATATGCTGAGGGATGCCGGTATGAAGGTGGAGGGGCTAAAATTTCCCGATCACCATGATTTTCAGGCTAAAGATATTCCGCCAACAGTGTTACCTGTGATGATGACCGAGAAGGATGCAGTAAAATGCAGTAACTTTGCTGATCGTCACGATAACTGGTTTGTTGTGCCCGTCAGTGCTCGCTTTACCCCGGCTTTACCGCTGGCCGAATGGCTAAGCGAACATAGTGCTGTGTCTACGATAGAGAGTTGTTAAATGGATCCACGTTTACTGGAAATACTCGTTTGCCCTGTATGCAAAGGCAAACTGGAGTTTGATAAATCGGCACAGGAGCTGATTTGTAAGCCTTGTCAGTTGGCTTATCCGGTGCGTGATGGCATTCCCATCATGATGCAGGATGAAGCACGAAATCTGAACGGCCAGCAAGGTTAAGACTAGGAGCCGGAGGTGAGTTACGTGACATTCCGCGTGGTGATTCCGGCTCGACTTAAATCTAGCCGGTTGCCTGATAAGCCACTGCTTGATCTGGGTGGCAAACCCATGATTGTCCGTGTATGTGAGCGGGCGCAGCGATCGGGTGCAGACACTATTGTGGTGGCAACCGATAGCCGGGATGTGCGCGATGCCGTTCGGGAAGCCGGTTTTGATGTGTGCATGACACGTGAAGATCACCCCAGTGGTACGGATCGTATCGCCGAAGTGTGTGATCACTTTGGCTGGGCTGATGAAACCGTTGTGGTGAACGTACAGGGGGATGAACCCTTTATTCCGCCGGAGCTGATTGATCAGGCGGCCCATCAGCTCGTGGACTCCGGCGCCGATATGGCGACGCTGGCACATGCCATTCATGATGCCGGTGAATTGTTCAATCCGAATATCTGCAAAGTCGTCATGAAGGCCAATGCCGATGCGTTGTATTTCTCACGTGCGCCGATTCCTTTTGCCCGTGATGATTTCAGCCCGGTCTGGCAACAGGGAAGCCATCCCCAGGCCCTACCAACCAATGGTTATGCCTGTTACCGACATATCGGCCTTTATGCGTATCGTCGCCGCTTTTTGAGGGATTACGCCAGCCTGGCACCCAGTCCGCTGGAATCTGTAGAAGCACTGGAGCAACTGCGTGCGTTATGGCATGGCTATCGGATCAGTGTTGCTGTCACAGAAACGTTGCCGCCGGCCGGGGTAGATACGCCGGATGATGCTGTACGGGCGCAACAGGTATTTGCCGAACAGTTCGCTGCGCTGCGCATTGACCCTCAGTCGTAATTATCGTAAGTTTTTAGCAAGCTAAATGTTTCACACTTTCACCATTCATACTTTCTAATCGAGGATACCGATGAAACTCATTCTGTTGGGCGCTCCGGGCGCTGGTAAGGGCACCCAAGCCAAATTTATCTGTGAAAAATTCGGTATTCCACAAATTTCAACCGGCGATATGCTGCGTGCCCAGGTTAAGGCTGGTACGCCGCTGGGTATGGAAGCTAAAAAGCACATGGATTCGGGTGGTCTGGTGCCGGATGCTGTGATCATCGGTATGGTCAAAGAGCGTCTGAAAGAAGCCGACTGCAAGAATGGTTACCTGTTCGACGGTTTCCCACGCACTATTCCACAGGCAGAAGCCATGAAAGAAGCCGGTGTGCCGCTGGATATCGTTCTGGAGATCGATGTACCAGATCAGGACATCATTGATCGTATGGCCGGCCGCCGTGTGCATCTGGCTTCGGGTCGTACCTATCACATCACTTACAACCCACCTAAAGTGGCTGGTAAAGATGACGTGACCGGTGAAGACCTCATCCAACGTGATGATGACAAGGAAGAAACTGTACGTCACCGTCTGGACATCTACCATAGCCAGACTAAACCCCTGGTGACCTTCTACACGAACTGGAAGAATGCCGGTGATGCCAATGCACCGAAGGTAGAGAAGGTTGCTGGTGTTGGTAGCGTTGATGAAATTACCTCACGCGTTCTTGGCGCGCTGAAATAATTTATCAGAACGTCCGAGTCGGGCGCCCGGTTGGCACTGCCAATCTGGCGCCCGATCTGTTTTAATGGTGCCATGAAGAACGCACTCTATTTTCAGTCGGGCGGCGTAACGGCCGTCATTGGTGCCACTGCTGCGGCGCTGATCAAAGCGCATCGGAATGCGTCAAAGGGACGATTGTTCGCAGCTCAGCACGGTTTATCAGGGTTGCTTAACAACCAATTGGTCGATGCGTCGGCACTGCCAGAGCCAATGCGATTGGCGCTGAGTCAACTGCCGGGTGGCGGCCTAGGTTCTGGGCGGACATTGCTCACGAGTTATTCGGATAATCCTGAACAATGGCATCAGGTGCGTGATGTGCTCCTTGCCCATCAGATCGGCACGATATATGTCAACGGCGGTAATGGTTCGATGGATACTGCCGCCAAGCTGGTCGAGCTTAGTGATCGGTTTTCATTAGGCCTTAGCGTGATTGGTTTACCAAAGACCATCGACAATGACCTTGAGGGTACGGATACATCACCTGGCTTTGGCTCGGCATTAAAGTATCTCTCGGTATCCTTGATGGAGGCGGCACGAGATCACTGCGCCATGGCAACCAAGCCCAGTGTTTTTATCCTGGAAGTCATGGGGCGTCATACGGGCTGGTTAGCATCTTGCGGTGCCGTTGCCCGGTTGCCAACCCAGATGGCGTCACCGCTGATCCTTTTTCCTGAAGTGACCTTTGATCCGGAACATTTTATTGCGGCAGTTCAAGCCAGTTTTGCCAAACATAATGCTTGCGTTTGTGTTGTCTCTGAGGGTATTCGCACCGCAGATGGTCAGTTTTATGCGCAACAGAATGCGGTGGCACGTTATGGCCATGAACAGCTCGGCGGCGCAGGCTTTGCAGTAGCGCAGTTACTGCGTGAGAAGTTGTCGGTCAAAGTGCATGTGGCTGTGCCGGATTATCTGCAACGGGCAGCCCGCCATGTCGCGAGTGCTACCGATATTGAGCAGGCAGAAGCGGTTGCGACACATGCCGTTCAGCTGGTTCAACAAGGGCAGAGTGGGGTGATGGTTAATATTGTTCGTGACGCGAACCAACCTTATGCATGGCACTGTGATTCGGTACGTTTAGCCGATATAGCCAACCGTGAACGTGCGTTCCCTCTGGGGTGGATTGATCAGCCAGCTTACGGGATAACGGCAGATGCATTGTCTTATTTGCAGCCACTTATCCAGGGTGAACCGTATCAGGCTTGGCAAGACGGCTTGCCTGAATACCCCTGGGTTGAATGGCCCAGAGTATGAGTTCATACGCTCAGTGCATTAAGTTACATCTGTCCCGATGATTGCACCTTAAGCAGGTAGGTTGTTAAATCAATCTGCTCAGGGGAACCCCATTCAAGCGGCACATTCCGCATGGGCCCCTGCATACAAACCTGAATGACCTCATCGAGGTTCATTTGATCAACACCAAACCGCGCTTTGCTATTCATAGCGGCATGTGGGTACGGTGATTTGAATCTTGGGCCAAAGCTGTTTGCATCCGCATGGCATTGAGCGCAGGCTTTGCCGTTCGTAGAAAGTTTCGTATCGTTGAATAACGTCTTGCCACGATTGATGGCTGCCTTGTTAGGGGGGTATGCAGGCTTATAACCCTTTGGTCGCAAAATCGACGTGTCATCCATGCCTGACGCTGCACTGGTTTGAGCAAAAGCCGAGGCGGCGATACAAACCATGGACATACAAATTAGAGATCTAATGTTTTTCATTGTGAGACTCCTAGTTTGAATTCAGACAGCCACACCACCGAGACATATTAAATGAAAATGCTTGAGGTGAGTTTAATGCCCGCAATGAGTAACGTAATCGCTAAAAGTCTCTGAATCGTATTGGGTTTGAATCGGCCGCTGCCATATTCTGCACCGATAAAACCGCCAACAAGAACAGTCAGTGCCCACCAGGGTAGTCCCGGTGCTATGAGAATACCTTTGGAAAGGAGGCCGGCTAAACCAGATAATGAATTCACCAGAATAAATGCTGCAGCAACCCCGGAGATCACGCGGAGTGGCGCCCAGTGCATGAGCAGCATGAGGGGGCTTAGAAAGACACCACCGCCAACACCTGTGAGTCCAGATAGAAAGCCGAGCGCTGCGCCGCTGCAAATGAGTAAAGGCCATGAAACAGGTTGTATTTCGTAGCTAGGGCCTTTTTTTGAGGTCGCAAACGCACGCCAGGCGGCATAAAGCAGAAATAGGCCTACCAAAGGTTTGTAATACTCAGGGGGCAGCGTAATACGACCACCCAAATACGCAAATGGAAAGGAAGCAAGAACGAGTGGTAGAAATAGCTGCCAGGAGAAGGCGCCGCGTTTGTAATACTTGAACGTGGCAATGGTGGCGACGATAACGTTAAGTGTGAGTGCTGTTGGTTTCATTAAAGTAGGCGACATACCGGCAATCGCCATAACGGCCAGATAGCCTGTGGCGCCAGCGTGCCCCACTGATGAATATAGGGCTGCAACTACTAGAAACGCTCCGGCTAGGAGCGCGATTTCAGAACTCATTGGATTTGTGTCCAATCAACCACAAGATTGAAAGCATCGTAGCCGTGTTGACGCAGGTAGCCCACGGCACGGGCACTGCGCATACCATGCTGACAGTAAACAACGATGGGTTCCAGACGGTTTAGCGTATCTAACACTTCCGGTGCAACCAGAAGTTTGCCTAGCGGAATATGAAGCGCACCTTCGATGTGGCCGCTTTCCCATTCGTGGGGTTCACGTACATCGACCAGTGTAAAGGGTATACCTGACTCAAAGAGTCCCTGAAGGTCATTGAGGTCCATGGCAGCAGGTAAGGATGCGCATTGTTGGGGTTTGGATTCCGGCAGTGTGATTAGCTCGGGCGGTAGACTGCAGACGGGGCAATCCTTGCGCTTGCTGATCTCGAGTGTGCGGGTGTCCCAGTGGTGCGCATCGGTGATAAAAAGTTTGCCGATGAGTGGCTCAAGTCCATAAGCCTCACAGTGAGCTTGGCCAAGGGCAAGTTTGCATGCCTCAACAGCCTGGATAGTGCCTATCATGCCTGCAATGCCGCCTAGCGTTCCGGCTTCGGCACAGTTTGGCACATGAGAGCTGGGTTGCTCAGGGTAAAGGCAACGGTAGCAAGGGCCCTGTTTGGCCGAGAAGACAGCCGCCTGGCCTTCGAATCCGAGAATGGATCCGTAGACAACGGGTATGCCCAATCGAACTGCGGCATCGTTGACGAGGTATTTGGTGTCGAAGTTATCTGACCCATCAATAACGATATCGAAATCACTAAAGATATCTAGCGCATTGTCACTCGACAGTCGTGTCTGAAATACCTTGAATTCGGTATCGCTATTAAGCTGCTGTAAGCGTGAAGCGGCAACTCGTGATTTTGCGTGACCTTCATCGGATTCGGTGAAGAGGATCTGACGTTGAAGATTACTCAGATCAACGTTGTCGTCATCAATAATGCCAATGCATCCACCGGCCTCTTTGAGGCCAACGCCAGCGGCCGTTAAGTAGAGCAGCACAGGTGAGCCGAGTCCGCCAGCGCCAATAACCAGCATGCGCGCACTGGCTAATGCAGCCTGACCGGCATCACCGATTTCGGGGAGTATGCGTTGCCGGGCGTAGCGCATGATCGCGTTTAGATTGCCTTATGCGAGCAGCTGCGTCGGGTAAAACATAATGGGCTGGCCGGCAGCGTAGTTTGTTGCGGTCTCATCGAGAATCGCCCACGCATTAGTCTGCAGTAGTGGCGCAATCTTAAATGATTCCTGTCCGGCGAGTAGTTCGATTTCAACAGTGCCGTCGGCCGTTAATTGCGTTCTGGCTTTAAGGAAGAGACGCAGGGGGCCCTTCTTGCTGTATGACGCTGTCAGTCGAGCACATGATGGGGCTTCATCAGCGAGGCCGAGCAGACGACGTAACAACGGCATCATGAAGCAACGCAGGCCGATTGCGGCCGAAATCGGGTTACCAGGCAACCCAAAGAAATAACGACCGTCAGGGAATCGTGCAAAAAGAACAGGTTTGCCAGGCTTGATGGCTACGCGGTGAAAGAGAATTTCAGCACCTAGCTCTTTAAGCACGGCAGGAATAAAGTCCCATTTGCCTTTGGAGACGGCACCGGAGCTCACAAGAATGCGGGCATCTTTTTGTGCCGCTAACATGGCGCGGAACTTGTCTTCGTCGTCACCGATGTGTCCGGCACAAAGGGCCGGAATACCAATACTCTGTAACTCGGCAATTAGGTAGGGGGTATTCGAGTTGTAAATTTGCGATGGGCCTAATGGCTGATCGTAATCGTCGGAAACCTCTTTGCCTGTCGTAAAGATGCTGACGGATGGTGGTGTCACCACATTAATATGGGTTGTACCCGTTCCATAAAGAATGGCGATATGAGCCGGGGTGATGCGGGTGCCAGCGCAGATTAAGTGTTGACCAGCAGCAAAGTCTTCACCGGCAAATCGAACATTGTCATGTAATGGTACGGGGCAGCTGAGGGTGATGTGGGTGACATGACCTTGTGCATCAGATTGGGTCGTAACGTTCTCAATGGGAATCACCGCATCGGCGTGCTGTGGCATGGCGGCGCCGGTCATGATCTCAACACTGTGACCCGGCTGGTTATTGCAAGCCGCATCACCAGCAGCCTGTGCCCGCAGAACGGGTAGGGTCAGAGGTGTTTCAGCGCTTGCCGTGAGCGTGTCTTCAGCGCGGAGGGCAAAGCCGTCCATGCTGGAGTTATCGAAGCGGGGTAGTGCAAAGGGTGCTTTAAAGTCTT
>CAZGHR010000004.1:12108-13522 GCA_964525545.1 uncultured Dechloromonas sp. | reverse complement strand
CCGTCCATGCTGGAGTTATCGAAGCGGGGTAGTGCAAAGGGTGCTTTAAAGTCTTCGGCCAGTACACGACCTAAGGCGTCCGATGTTTTAACGCAGGCGCTCAGAGAGGTTGTTGCTGCACTTTGAATGATCCTCAGCGCATCAAGATAAGCAATCATGAACGGATATCCTGAATAATGGTTAACAGGTGCTTCATGAGTGGGCCTAAAACATCCAGACCCTCTTTAACGGCTTTGGGGCTACCTGGTAGGGTCACGATAAGGACGTTGCCTAATGTGCCGCCAATAGAGCGACTGCTCCAGCTTAAAGGGGTAAATGCAGCGCCAGACGCTCGCAGCAACTCGCCGACACCGGGAATCAGTTTGTCGGCAATGGCTGCAACCGCTTCCGGCGTGCTATCACGTTCGGAGACGCCTGTGCCGCCGGAGGTGATGATAAGGCGCGTTGTACCCGTTGCCTTGATCGCTGTGATCTTTGCCTGAAGTTCAGCGGGTTCGTCAGGTATGACCGATACAGCGAGCACATCCGCACCCATTGCAGTCAGTAAGTCACGCGCTATGGGGCCAGATTTGTCCTCATAGACACCGCTCGAAGCACGATCACTGAGAACGATCACTTCAGCAGTAATTCCGGCAAGGGTAGGTTTAACAGGTGGCCGTACAAGATCAATCACCCAGTTCGGGATCAGGCCTGCTTCAGGGTTAAGCCAGCAGCCGGATTTGCCGCCCACTTTGGCCAGTAATCGTACATCCGAGATACAGAGATCTGGTTCCACCATTTTGGTGAGATCCCAGACCGTGAGGAGTGCTGCATTAACGCCAGCCAAGGCTTCCATTTCAACGCCAGTTTTGGCACAGGTGCGGGCGGTGCAGTAAACACGAATTGTCGCTGCTGCTTCGTCCAGTTCGGTAGTGACACGCACATGATCCAGCCCCATGGGGTGGCAGAGCGGCATCAACTGACTGGCATTTTTGGCACCCTGGATGCCGGCAATTTCAGCCAGCGTCAGGACATCGCCCTTAGGGAGCTGGCGGTCACGGATCAGGGCAAATGCCGAAGCACCTACTTTGATAAGACCGGTGGCTACGGCAATACGGTTGGTAGGCTGTTTGCCACCAACATCAATCATCGAGAAAGTTTGGATCATAGGGCTTAGCCGCCCAGCGCAGAGAGATTCTTAGTGGCGCCGGACTGGTGAAAGTGCAAAAGATGAGTTGAAGCTTTTTGTTGCAAAAGCGAAGTGACTGCGTGCTGCAGTTCAGTTTTCTGATCTGCTGATTGAAGCAGATGCCGAAGATTATGACCGCCATCACCGAACAGACAAAGACGTAGGTCACCGCGTGCAGTTACACGCAAGCGGTTACAGGTTTGGCAGAAGTCTTTGGCGTAGGGGGCAATGAGACCAATTTTCCCT
>CAZGHR010000004.1:6112-12008 GCA_964525545.1 uncultured Dechloromonas sp. | reverse complement strand
GTTACAGGTTTGGCAGAAGTCTTTGGCGTAGGGGGCAATGAGACCAATTTTCCCTGCATAGTCCGGATGGCTGAACTCCTGAGCCGGGCCTGCAGCAATAGCCCGGGCGACAGGCTGCCAACCGCGCAACTTGAGCGCATCAGTGATATGACTCGCGCACAAGTGATGTTTCTCGAAATAGGCACGGTTGTCGCCGGTTTCCATCAGTTCGATGAAACGAAGTGAAATTGGGCGGTGTTTGACGAAGGCAAGGAAATTATCCAGCTCGTGATGATTCAAGTCTTTAAGTAAGACGGTGTTGATTTTGATGTCTTCAAAACCAGCTGCCTCGGCAGCATCTAGCCCCTTAAGTACCTGCGGCAGATGATCCATGCCCGTGATACGTTGAAAATTGGCAGGGTCTAGCGAGTCAATGCTAACGTTGATTGCACTGATGCCGGCATCACGCCAGAGTTGGGCGTGCTTAGCCAGCTGATAACCATTGGTCGTTGTAGCGACCTTTCGAATGCCGGGAATAGCTGAAACCGTAGCAGCGATCTGGGCGAAGTCTTTACGAACGGTGGGTTCACCGCCGGTAAGGCGCACTTTCCATAACCCCAGTTCTGCAAAACCGGTGACCAGATGGCGGATCTCGTTGATATCCAGAAAACGGCGAGGCGCTTCTTCAATGTAGCCATTCGGCAAGCAATAGCTACACCGGTAGTTGCACACATCCGTGATGGATAGGCGCAGATACTGGAAGGAGCGGCCGTTGGCGTCGAGGATCATGATGTTTGCTGTGGTGTAGACGTTCTATCAGACACCTGGCATGCCGTATTTGCGGAACCAGGCAATACCCAGCTCCCAGGCTTTTTCTGCAGCAGCTTTGTCGTAGTTGGCGCGGTAGTCAGAGTTAAACGCGTGGCCAACGCCCGGAAGCACGACGATTTCTGAGCCGCTGCTGGATTTTTTGAGTTCGGCTTGCATACGTGCTACAGAATCCAGACTGATGCTGGTATCTTTTTCGGCATATAAACCGAGCACAGGCACCTTGAGTTCAGAACCAAAGTCGATCGGATCCAGCGGGCGTTCATCCGAGACCATGCCTTCAATACGGCCGTAGTAGGCCAGGCCTGCCGTTAGTTTGGGGTTGTGATAGGCGTATTCCCAGACAGCACGGCCCCCCCAGCAATAGCCAACCGCACCGACCAGGGTTTTGTGACCCTGTAGATTCTTGCGCGCGTAGGCCAGGGTGGCATCCAGATCGCTATTCACCTGATCGTCTGGCACCTTGGATATGACTTCATTGAAAATCGTAACGACTTCCGTGTGCTTGGTCACATCGCCTTGACGTACAAAAAGTTCCGGAGCAATGGCCAGGTAGCCTGCTTTGGCATAGCGACGGCAGATGTCCTGAATGTGTTCATGGACGCCAAAGGCTTCGTGAATGACAAGCACTACCGGGCACTTGCCTGCAGCCGCTTTGGCTGGGCGTGCGTAATAACCGGGAATCTTGCCAGTCGCTGTAGGTATTTCGATCGGACCAGCGTTTAGACCGACTGTGTCTGTGCGAATGATGTTGTCTTGAACAGGAGAGGCGGCCAAAGCATAGCCCGTTGTCAGCATACCCAAAATAAAGGTACGGCGTGATAGCGGCGTTGGCTTTTCCATGATGCCTCCTTTTTAACCTGGTTGTTTTTTAAATAACCAGCGATCGACAACAATATCGGTAATGACGGCACCCAGCCAGATTGACCACAAAGTTAACCAAGCTGTGATTGCAAAAACAGAAGCACCAGACACACCAGCACCAATAGCGCATCCACCCGCCAGAATGGCGCCGAATCCCATAAAGCAGCCACCAATCATGTAGCGGATCATGGTGCGTGGATCGTGGAAGCCTTCAATTTTGAAAGTTCGGCTGAGTAATGCTGCTGCCATGGCTCCGATCAGCACGCCGGGAATTAGCCCAAGATCAAAACTCAGCGCACCACCGGGTGGTGACAAGAAGTACATGAGCGTATCGGATGTCGGCGAGGCAAAGCTCAGCGAGTGAACGGGCACGACTTCAAATGAACTTGCGGCAACACCGAAGTTGAACCACCAGGCCGCTGCAATCATTAGACCGACAACACAACCCATAATCACGGTGTAAGCGCTAACGGCATGCTTGCGAACCATATAAGCGCCTAGTAACAACCAGGCCACACTAAATGCCAATGCACCCCAGTTGCCAATGCCAGTCAGTCCAATCAGGTTGCGGGAAGGACCATCGATGGTCCACCAGCTGCCGATTTCTGTGCGCAGTGGCGAAAAAATACCTTCTAGGGAGGCTTGTGCGGCAACGGCAAAGACCAGACCCGTAAGCAGGGCGCGTAGATTGCCACCACCCGTTAGTACAAGCATACGGCCTGAGCAGGCTCGGCTGAGCGCCATACCAATACCAAATAGCAAGCCACCAATAATGGCGCCAGAGAGGGAGCCTCTGTTGCTAAATTGGCGCAACCCGTTGGTGTCAAACAAACCGCCAATAATCAAGAGCTGTGTGGCAATCAGGGCGATGGCAAAAGTGACAAGCCAGATGGCCATCCGGTCAGCTGGTTTGCCATGCGCCACTTCCATCGTTGCGGCACGTAGGCAAAACCGTGATTGTTGTGCTGCTGCGCCAAAAATGATGCCAATAATCAGGCCGCCCAGCAGGAGGAGGTGCTCTTCTCCAAACTGGGTAATCAGTGCTTCGAAATTCATGGTTTGATGTAGGCGAAATGCTTCTGGTTCTGAAGTTCGGTAATGCGAACCACACCTGATTTAGTAAATGTGGCTTCAAGCACAAACTTGGATTTGTCGATGTTTTTCTTCTCGATCGTCAGTTCGCAAACTTCGAAATCGACGCCACGGGTTTTAAGATCTGAAACCAGCGACGCGTATTCCAGATTGTTCTTGTCGTCACGAGCACCCTCAATCAGGAACTCCACACCATCACCCAGTGCAACGACCGTAATTTTTGTTTTGGGCGCCACATCCAGATGATTGCGCAGGCTACGCAAGGTGCGCGTAGCCTGGGTCGCAGTGTCATCCACATGGTAAACCACCTTGTCCGCAGCCATAGCAACCGCGGCGCTTGCGGAAAGCACCAGACCAATGACTAGGGTTTTAAAGCGGAAAAGGGTGCTTTGCATGATGGTTCCTTTAATGATCAAACCTTATTATAGGCCTCGATGCCTGGGTTGCCCGCTACATTTTTCAGTATCGGCTGGTTGATCTGGACGGGTTTGATATTTTTCTTGCTGCGCAGGTTTTTGGCCACGACGTCCCAGATCGGTTCACCGGCCATACCGCGTGATTCTTCCGCTACGGGCGCCCAACCGGCTACTTTGTACTTTTTGCTCGCATCGATCAATTTGCCGTTCAGGCGCATGTTTGTGATGCGATGGCCAGCCTTGGCAGATGGGTCACACGTGTATTGCATACCGCCAACGCGAACCATGTCGCCACCCTGTTGATAGTATGGGTCCGGATTGAACAGGTTGTCACAGACGTCTTCCATGATTTCCTTAATCTGCGCGCCCGACATATTAGTGACGGTAACGTAGGGGTAGGTAATCGCGGTTTGATCCAACACATGTTCCATGGTGATCGATTCGCCTGGTAGCACGGTTGTGCCCCAGCGGAAACCTGGCGAAAATGCCATTTCGGCATTCTTTTCTTGCATCAGTGCGTTCAGAATCAGCTGGTCGAAGCTGCCATTGAAGTTGCCGCGGCGATAGAGCAGGCCTTCTGACACTGCCAGCTTCTCGTCGAGCTTCTCGATGTATGGCGCACGAATCTTCTTGATCATCTGATCCATCGCTGGGTCTGCAGGTAGCAGATTCGAGAAAACTGGCATGAGTCGGTAGCGGTAATCGGCGATACGACCATCGCGAACATCCAGATCCAGCACGCCCAGATATTTACCGTTCGAACCGGCGTTCATGACCAGGGTCTTGCCGCCTGGGTTGTCGACCAGGGTTGGTTTAGGTACACCATCGTGCGTATGGCCGCCGAAGATGGCATCAATGCCGCGTACGCGCGAAGCCATCTTGAGGTCAACGTCCATGCCGTTATGGGATACCACAACAACGACCTTGGCACCCTTGCCACGGGCTTCGTCTACCATGGCTTGCATGTTTTCTTCCTGGATACCGAAGGTCCAGTCAGGCACGAAGTAACGTGGGTTAGCAATCGGGGTGTACGGGAAGGCCTGGCCGATGACGGCAACTTTGGTGCCATTGACTTCACGGATGACGTAAGGTTTAAATACCTGGTCTCCGAAGTCGGCCGTTTTGATATTCTGGGCCACGATATCAATGTGGCCGGCAAAGTCTTTGTTGGAAATTTCCAGAACGCGGTCTGCGCCGTAGGTACATTCCCAGTGCAGGGTCATGATATCGACGCCAAGTAGCTTGGCGGCATCGACCATGTCTTGGGCATCGGTCCACAATGCGGTACCAGAACCCTGCCAGGTGTCACCACCATCAAGGAGCAGGGCACCCGGGCGATTGGCGCGAACCTTTTTGACTAGGGTTGCAAGGTGAGCGAAGCCGCCCACCTTGCCGTAGATTCTGGCCAGTTTTTCAAAGTCCAGATACGTGAAGGCATGGGCATCCAGCGTATTGGCTTTGAAATTGAAGTGGTTGAGGAAGTAATCACCGACTAGATGCGGCACTTGCCCCCGCATGCTGCCAATACCAAGGTTGACATTGGGTTCACGGAAATAAATCGGGTTCAACTGGGCGTGACAGTCGGTAATGTGCAGCAAAGACACATTACCGAAAGGCGGTGCTTCGTAGTAGCTGGCAGCTGAGGTTTCGGCCTGTGCATCACGCGTAGGTAATGCCATGCCGGAAGCGGCTGCAGCAGCCAGTAACTGTAGAAATGAACGACGATCCATTTGGGTGACTCTCCGGTGATCTTTACGGCTTATTGATTAACAGGCGATTCAGGATCCAGCAGCAGTGCTACAAGATCGCGGATCTGGGCTTCGGTCAGAACACCCATCGCGCCGGCGCGTGGCATGAGCGAACACAGGTTGGTTGCCTTGGCGTTATAGATCTTGCCCCATGTGTATTTCACGATCTCTTCTGAATTGCCACGGAGCTTCCCGTAGTTGTATAGGCTAGGGCCGATCGTGCCGTAGGAAAGCTCTTGCTTGGTAATCTGGTGACAGTTATAGCAGTTGCCGCCATTGGCTTCGCCTGCTTTGTCGCTCCATGTCAGACCTTTGCCGCTCTGTGCAATTTTTTCACCATTCTTCCAGTCGCCCATCATCTTGCCATCGGCAGGGTACTTGATGCTGGCCTCGTTAGCTGCCTGTAGCTGCTCACGCAGTTTAGTGTTCTTTTCGCTGTAGGCAGTTACCGGATTAGAACAGAGTTCCTGGGTTGGGTCTTGCTTAAGACGTTCGACGTTAGCAATACCCTTGGTCTGGAAACCCGATTGCATCATGGCATCAAAGGTCGCATTGCCTGCGCCAGGACCCCATGAACCATCCTTAGGCAGAGCAGGCGGGGCAGCGAGTGCCGTGCCTGCAGCAGTCATCGCCGCAACGAGAGAGAGGGCGACGGTCGTTTTCTTGTTGAAAGTCATCATCACTGTCTCCTTAGCGCTTGATACCGGGGGTTTGCATAACCGCACCATTCGAGTTGCCAGCCATAAACGAAGAAATGGCAATGGTTACATCGGAGGCGTAAATCGGCTCAGGGAATCGCTGTTGACGGAAACAGTCGTTAATGCGCCACTGCATGCTCCACATCTGACCGGAGCTAACGCGGTAAGCTGGCCAGGTGGTCCAACCCTTAGCCGCACCTTCGGCACTTGGAATGTAAGGCAGGTCCTGCAGACGGATACGCTTGCCTTCCTGGCCGTGACAGGTGGCGCA
>CAZGHR010000004.1:0-6012 GCA_964525545.1 uncultured Dechloromonas sp. | reverse complement strand
AGACGGGACTCTAGATCCTGTACTTTGTTCGTGTCTTTGAAATAGCGAGGCAGTTGGGCATATGCGCCCTTCACCTTGCCAGGGCCAAGACCCAGATCACATTTTTCCAGAGAGGCATCTTTCGGGCCTGCCTTTTTCTTCCAGATTTCGGCGCCCGAATCTACATACAGATCGGCAGGGTTGCCGTCTTGTAAAGCTTCGCGATACGCCTCAATGCCAGCAGTCGTGTTGTCTTGAGCCTGAGCCCCGACAGCAAAGACGGCCGCTGCTGCAAGCAGCGTGGCCTTCATATGTTTAGCACGCATGGGTGTCTCCCCTCTCTGTTTTTGTGATCTGGGTATTGGGGTCAATTACGAAACGGCAGCTTCGTCCGTACGCTTGTCACCCTTGTTGTCGGTCCAGGTGCAAACGACTTTATCGCCAGCCTTGCCACCCTTAACCTTGAATGCCAGGTATGGGTTCTTTGATACTGAAGGACCCCATTCAGCCGTCATAACGCTCTTACCAGCCAGTTCAACTTTAACTTCGTTGATGTACCAGGCAGGAATAACAGCACCGGACGAGTCTTTACGCTGACCGGTTTCCATTTCGTGGTTCATGAGGATCTTGATTTCAGTCACGCCGTCTTTGCTTGCGGCGCGGATTTTCATCGGATTAGCCATGTGTATCTCCAGTTATCTTTAATTGATGGTGTCAGGGCAGGGGGGGATTAACCGCCGCAGCCGCCGAGCGTGACCTTGATTTCCTTGGTGGCGGTGTAGTACTTGCCACCGGCCTTAACCAGAACGGTCACGTTGGAGGTTTGACCCATCTTGATGCGGGTAGTGACTTCTGGCAGTACATCTGCTGTCAGGTTGAACAGGCAAACCAGTGCGCTTGGGTTCTTTTCAACCAGAATCGAGATCTGCTCGGTGTTAGCCAGCTTGCTCACAGCCTGGATAGGTACCACGGCACCGTTTTCGGCGATGTCCGATGCAATAATCTGCACGTCACCACTGTTGCTTGGCGAGCCAGCGCCCAGAGCACCATAAACATCGCTCAGGGACTTGGCTTCAAAGGCTGCTTTGTTCCAGGCAGCAAATGCCATTGGCGACATTGAGGCGCCAAAGGCCATAATGCCGAGGCCGCCGGCAGCTTTAAGAATCTGACGTCGGTCGAAACGTTTGGTGTTGGTGTTCATTCCAATCTCCTATGGGTTACTGCGTATAAAAAGGTTACTGCGTCGGGGCACCGGACAGAATCCACTTGACCAAGGCCTGTGCGTCCGAATCTTTTAGGTCAGTCTGTGGTGGCATAGGCATGGAACCCCATACACCGGAACCACCATTCTTAACCTTAGCAACGAGCTTGCTCGTAACATCCTGACCTTTGTACTTGTCGGCAATTTCAGTGAAGCCTGGGCCGACAATTTTCTGGTTGATGCCGTGGCAAGCGGTACAGCCTGACTTTTCAGCCAATGCGTAGTCTGGATTATGTGACGACTTTGTCGCGGCACCAGAAGCTGCACCCTGACCGCGTGTCTGACCGAACGGACGGAACTGAGGTGCCAGTTCGCCGTGCGAGGTCTGAGCATAGTCAGGCAATGTGGAACTGACCTTAGCTGAAGGCTTGCAGTTGGTCATACAGGTCGTGTTGTTGGTATCAGGCGGAGTAGCCGTTACCAGACCTGATTTGCCTGGCCACATAGCGTGCTTTCGCACCATGCCATTGCGGTTAGGCATTAGCTTTTGTACGTCCTGGATATTGTTGTTGGTCAGGGTGAAATCGTCAGGAACGATTTCTGCCAGATTCAACAGATAAGCCAATACTGCGTAGACGTCATCATTGCTGAGGGTTTTAGGTGCATTCCACGGCATAGCGCGGTGGATATAGTCCCACAGCGTTGACAGCGAGGAGACCTTCATGATGGTCGTGCGACCCGGGTAGTCGTTGCGCTTGAGGTTAGCGACATTACCCGTCTTGATGTCTTCCTTGGTGGTGCCACCGATCAGCGGTGTGAACACGGTGTTGTTTTCACCAAATGTGCCGTGACAGCTGGCACATTTGTTTTCCCAGATCACCTGACCTTGTTCAACACTGCCCGATCCTTTAGGCAGGCCTTTGAAGTCAGGGCGAACATCGATATCCCAAGCCTGGATTTCTGCGGGCGTAGCAGCACGCCCAACGCCTGGGTATTTATCTGCAGCAGTTGCCTGAGCGGCGAAAAGTAGTGGCACCAAAGCCAGTGCGAATGCAGGCTTCATGGCATTAGAGAACTTGAACATTGCTCACATCTCCGTTTTCAGCGACACCCCAGGATTGGATGGCGTTGTTGTGATAGATAGAACGGGTACCGCGCACGGCACGTAGCTGGCCATAAGATGGCTGGACATAGCCGGTTTCATCGACCGCACGCGATTGCAGGATGGCTGTTTTGCCGTCCCAGTTCCAAGGTAGGCTAAAGCGAGTCAGTGCTTTCGACTGGATCGGTGTTTCCAGTTTGGCGCGCTTCCAGTTGATACCGCCATCGGTCGAAACGTCAACTTGCTTGATCTTGCCACGGCCAGACCAGGCCAGGCCGGAGATGGTGTAGTAGCCTTTTTCCAGAAGCTTTTGACCACCCGATGGGGTGCAGATAACAGACTTACACTCTTGAATCGAAGTGTACTGACGGTGCTGACCATCTTTCATCAGATCAATGTAGTGAACCGCTTCGTCTTTGGTGGCATAAGGTTGATCACCCACTTCGATACGACGCAGCCACTTGACCCACGACACACCCTGAACACCTGGTACAACCAGGCGTAGTGGATAGCCGTTTTCAGGGCGCATCATTTCACCGTTCATGCCATAAGCAACGAGGACTTCATCGTTGAGGACCATTTCCATTGGAATCGTACGGGTCATGGCAGAGCCATCGGCGCCTTCAGCCAGAACAAACTTCTTGGTCATGTCTGCGCCACAGTCTTCCAGCAGCAGGCGCAGCGGCACGCCAGTGAATTCGCTACACGACAGCATGCCGTGTGTGTACTGAACGGTAGGAACGGCAACGTTACCCCATTCCATACCCGTATTGGCGCCACATTCGATAAAGTGAATTCGTGACACGAACGGCATACGCATGATGTCGTCCATGGTGTAAACCTTAGGCTTCTTGACGAATTCTGGGCTTGAGCCATTAACCATCAGGCGATGCATCGATGGATCGATGTCATACCAACCCTGGTGGTGACGCTCGAAATGCAGGCCCGAGGCAGTAATGATGCCGAACATGCTCTGCAATGGCGAAAACGAGACGCTCGACTGTGTTGTTTGAGTCAGGCCAGGGCTCTGGCGGCGAATCACTTCGGATTCAAACTTCGAGGGCAGGCCATAAGGGGCCGTAGCGACACCTTTGCCCAAAGTCGTTGCCCACGTTTGTGGTTGCAGGATGTATGGGTCGCCAGTCTTCGCGTCAACCAGTGCAGAAGCATCCTGGGCAAAGGCGTTGCGACCTGTAACGGCGGCCGCAACAGCAGCCATGAATGAGCCCTTCAGAAAATCTCTGCGGCCCTTGGTAACCTGTTCGACTTCAGTTGGCGTCAGAAAATTTTCTGGTGCTTTCTGTATCCGGCCGGGTTTTTTCAAACCTTCTGGCGTTTCGACAGGGATTAGTTCCTCGTTCTTTGCCATTGCTACTCCTTGTGCCCATCGTAAAATAATTAAAGTGCTGATAGATTATATTGCACTATACTCAAAGAATTGCATTTAAGCATCTTGCGATGCAATATTTATGCTGCTTTTTTCAGGTTGAACTTTGGTGAAAAAAATACTGTTGGTTGCCGCTTTTTTTGTGGGGATGCAGGGGTACACATTCGGGTCGGATAATTCATTAGCCGACATACCGTATTTCAACTGGAATGCCTTACACCTTGCTGACGCCGTGAAAGAAATTCGGGGGGATGGCTCTCGAAAAATTGCAGTTTTTACTGAGCCAGAATGTGGTTACTGTCGTAAGTACGAGAAGACCCTTGAAAAGATTGATAACGTTACGATTTATCGCTTTCTCATGCCGTTGGAAAAACGCAGCATGGCTCGCTCTGAAGAGTTGTGGTGTTCGGGTAAAAACAATGCCGAACGTCTGAATCATTTGCTCGTTGCCATGCATGATCGTCAGGCTCGCTTTACGGCAGAGAACTGTGTCAACCCAATCGCAGAAAATATGCGTTTTGGCAAAAAGTACGACATTTATCTGACGCCAACGACCATTGGTTCCGATGGTCGCCTGGTTCAAGGTTATCTGCCATTGGCCAATCTCGAGCGCTGGTTATCGGGTCGGGGAGCGTTTGACAAATAAAAAGCGGATCCGAAGATCCGCTTTGTTATGGCAACTGATTTAGTTAGTTAATCAGAAGTCACCTTCTACAATCGGGAAGCCCAGAGCAGCCCAGTCCAGCATGCCGCCACGATAGTAGTAAATCTTGTTGGCAGGGAAGCCATCGCGTGTCATTGCAGTGATGGCAGTTGGGCTTTGCGGACAGACAGGGCCATTACAGAATGCGTAGACCTTTTTGGCCTTGCTGCAATCCCACTTGTCGGCCTTCTTGGTACAGCCAAGTTCATCCATTCTTGTAGCAACCTGGGTGTAAGGGATGTGGTAGGTGTTAGGGATCGTACCCTTAATCCGGTCATCCGGTTCGCGCATATCAACAATCATTGCGTCTTTGTCGTTCATCGCTTCAAGTAATTCGATTTCAGTTACCGGAACAACGCCCTTAACTGGAATCAAAGGCTGTAGCCAACCCGCATTTTTTGCACAGGAAGTCATTGTGCGGGTAATGGTGAATGGCCCTTTTTTAGTTTGAATCACAAACTCTTTGCTCTCACCAATGATGCGCAGCTTTTCAGGGGCTGCTGTTTGCGCAAATGAGGCTGCACTAATTGCTGCAAGCGCAATGCCTGCGATGATTTTTTTCATGTGTGTCTCCTTTGTTGTGGATATTACAAAATATGTTTGCAACAAGTCTGCAATTTATACCATGTAAGTTTAAGTCTTCAAGCGTTATTTTCGAGATGATTTATGTTGCCAAGCAGCATTGGTCGGTTATCCCAATGCCTTGAGGTGCTGAATGATTTCGCCGGCCATCGGCTGCGCATCACCATAAAGCATCCGGCAGTTGTCGGTAAAGAAGAGCGCATTCTCAACACCGGAATAACCGGCACCTTTACCACGTTTAATCACAATCACGTTTTGTGCCAGGTCGGCATCCAGAATCGGCATGCCGTAAATTGGACTGGATTTATCCGTACGGGCGATCGGATTAACCACATCGTTAGCGCCAATGACCAAGGCAACGTCACACTGCGGGAATTCGCCGTTGATTTCTTCAAGATCGAAAATCTTGTCGTAAGGAACACCTGCTTCTGCAAGCAGCACATTCATGTGCCCAGGCATACGACCAGCTACCGGGTGGATGGCAAACTTCACCTCGACACCGGCCTCTTCAAGTAATGCCGTCATTTCCCATACCTTGTGCTGGGCATGCGCTACTGCCATGCCATACCCCGGAATGATGATTACCTTGCTGGCATAGCGCATCATCGCTGCAGCATCCATGGCACCCACTTCCTTCATCGTTCCTTCTATTGCTTGACCGCCTTCACCGCCACCCGTCATAGGTGTGAAGAGAATATTAGTCAGCGGGCGGTTCATGGCCTTGGCCATCAACTGGGTGAGGAGGGTGCCGGCGGCGCCAACAACAATACCGGCAATAATCAGCGCTGGATTACCCAGCACGTAACCTTCGAAACCCACGGCCAGGCCGGTGAAGGCGTTGAACAGCGAAATCACCACTGGCATGTCAGCACCGCCAATCGGCAGCGTGACAATTAGGCCTAATGCTAGAGCCACAATGAAGAAGGCATAGATCAGTTCTGGTTGTGCCGGTGCCATCAAAACCATAGCAGCACCCAGAAGAAGGGCAATGCCTGCGAGGGCCACGTTAACTTTATTTTGAGCTGGCAAGCGGTGTGCTTTTTTGAGTACACCCTGTA
>CAZGHR010000003.1:0-42661 GCA_964525545.1 uncultured Dechloromonas sp. | reverse complement strand
TTCCTACCCTCTTCCGGCACTGGCAGCACCTGCGGCACGAAGGCTATGATCAATAACGGAATACAGGCGATACGCGCCCATGTGAGAAAAATTGGCAGATTCATCATGTGCGTATTATCAGCTATCTTGCAGTGCTTCGTGTAGTCGTTGGGCTAATTCGACACTCATACCCGGCACATTGGCGATGGCATCGACACTGGCGACCTTCATGGCGGAGACGCTGCCAAAGCAGGTCATCAGCGCTTTGCGCCGCTTTGGACCAATGCCGGGCACCTCATCGAGCCGGGAACTGAAGCGGGCTTTCTGACGACGACCCCGATGTCCTGTGAGGGCAAACCGATGTGCTTCATCACGAATTTCCTGAACCAGATGAAGGCCGGGGTCATCAGCATCCAGATGCAGTGGTTCTCGTTCATCCGTAAATACCAGTGATTCCAGACCAGGCTTTCGCCCCAGCCCTTTTGCGACACCCACCAGAGGAATATCCGAGCGGCCAAGCTCGGCTAATGCTTCGGCAGCCTTGGCAACCTGCCCTTTGCCGCCATCAATCAGCACCAGATCGGGTCTGATCCCTTCATTGGATTTTTCATTCGGCTTATACCGCCTGAAAACGGCCTGGTGAATAGCTGCGTAATCATCACCGGGGGTAATGTCGGCAATGTTGAATCGACGATAATCCGACCGGCGCATGGCACCGCCCTCTTTATCGTCATGCGTCCAGACGACACAGGAAGCAACCGCCGCTTCACCCTGTGTATGGCTGATATCGAAACACTCTATTCGGTTGAGTTGCTCGATAGACAACCCTGTCTGCTGTAAAGCGGCCAGGAGGGATTGCTGTCGCTTACCCTGCAGGCTCTGCATGCGACGGCGTTGGGTCAGCGCAAGCTGCGCATTGTTCACAGCCAATTCGACCCAGGCCTTGTGCTGGGTGTAATGCGGCAGATCCATCGGCAAAGGTCTGCCGATAAGACCGGCAACTGTTTCGCTCACAACCTCGTCTACAGCTTCATTGACCAAAACCTTTCCTGGTGGTGGGTGCAAGGCATAATGGGCTTCGATAAAGGCCGATAGTACTTCGCTCAGTGATGCCTGCTCCAGCTGATTACCTGCTTGTGGAAAGTGGGCTCTATCGCCCAGATGTCGGCCTCCGCGCACCATCGCGAGATTGACGCAGAGGCTACCGCCCTGCTCCACAACCACAATGATGTCGATATCTTCAGCCTGGTGGCTGTCCATGATTTGCGTATCCTGCGCTTGATGTAGCGCCTGGATCTGATCGCGAAACTGTGCCGCCTGTTCGAAAGCCAGCTTCTCTGACGCCTGCTCCATCAGCGCTGTGAGTCGTTGCATGATCTCCTGGTGTCGCCCCTGAAGAAACAGGGTCGCGGCTTTCACATCTTCGGCATAATCCGTTTCGCTAATACGTCCAACGCAGGGACCGCTACAACGTTTGATCTGATACAGCAAACAAGGGCGTGTACGGTTGTTGAAGACACTATCTTCACAGGTGCGCAAGCGGAATATCTTCTGCAGTAAATGAACGGCTTCCCTTACCGAGTATGCATTGGGATAGGGGCCAAAGTAATCGACATTGCTCGACAATGCACCGCGATGCAGCCCGATGAGGGGCCAGGTCTCACGGGTTAGGCGTATGTAGGGATACGATTTGTCATCTCGGAACAGGATGTTGTACTTGGGTGCCAGCTCTTTGATGAGATGGTTTTCCAAGAGTAGCGCTTCGGATTCCGAAGGTGTGGGCGTTACCTCGAGCCGGGCGATTTTGCTTACCATCAGCGCAATACGCGGACTGCTCAGGTTTTTGGCAAAGTAAGACGAGACCCGGCTTTTAAGATTGCGCGCTTTACCCACATATAGCACCTGGCCATCTTCGGCCAGAAAACGATACACCCCCGGCCGCTCAGGCAGCGTACGTACCTGATTCTGCAGGGGGTGGCTCATGGTTTAGAGCGCCTGAATACGAGCCAGTGCAGCCTGGTATTCTGGGTTGGCTTCAAGCTGTGCACGCGTCAAGGGTCGATCTGCACCCAAACCCGGTTCGCCTAAGAGATTTGAAATACGCGCCGAACGGACCGGGTGCATTTCAGGCTCCCAGTCAGCCAGCAACGTATCTACAAAATCAGGCTTATTGCAGACCAGCAGTACATCACAGCCGGCATCCCATGCCGCATTGGCACGATCAACAATACTGCCGGCAACGCTGGCACCTTCCATGGAAAGGTCATCACTGAAAATAATGCCGTCGAACTGGCACTCAAGTCGTAATTTTTCCAACCAGCGTGGTGAGAATCCGGCAGGACGTTCATCCAGCACCGGGTAGATCACGTGAGCCGGCATCACTGCGTCCAGAGAGAGTTCATGATACGGCTGCATATCCACTTCAATCTCTGCCATGCTGCGTTCATCCACCGGAATGGCGACGTGAGAGTCGGCTTCGACCCAGCCATGGCCGGGGAAATGCTTGCCACAGGAGCCCATACCGCCTTTAGCGAGACCACGAATCAATGAAGCAGCAAGACGTGACACGATCTGGGGATCCTTGGAAAAGCTGCGATCGCCAATAACACCACTGCGTCCCCAATCGAGGTCAAGCACTGGCGTAAAAGAAAAATCAACGCCATGGGCGCGCAATTCTGTAGCCAGAACCAGACCGACTGCTTCGGCGCTTTCATCCGCCGCAACCGGATCTTTGGCATGAAGTTCGCCCAACAGGCGCATGGCCGGCAGACGGGTAAAGCCTTCGCGGAAGCGCTGTACTCTGCCCCCCTCATGGTCGACCGTAATCGGGAGTGGTGGCTGACGTAGGTCGGCAATTTCCTGCGTTAAAGCGGAAAGCTGCACCGGGTCTTTGTAATTGCGGGAGAAAAGAATCACGCCGCCCACTAACGGATGGAGCAATCGGCGCTTGTCCGCCTCATTCAGCGTCAGACCTTCAACGTCAATCATCAACGGGCCGTAGGGTACCTTCGTGCTCATAGTTTCTCCACAACAACAAATGCAACAGCGTGATCCACCTCATCGGTAATCGAGAGGTGGATTTGCAGGGAACGCTGACAGATCCAGTCTGCCAGCTCGGATTCAAAACTGAAAAAGGGTTTGCCCAAGGCGTCATGCTCAACGCGTATAGCGGGCAACAGCACAGGCGCACGCAACCCTGTGCCTAAAGCTTTGGAGAGCGCTTCTTTAGCAGCAAACCGTTTGGCAACAAAACGATCAGGGGCGGCAGATTGCTGAGCTTCAAGCTGCTCTGCAGGATGCAGTAAATGCGCTGCGCCTCGTTCCGGATGGCGCGACAGCAGCTGTCCAATACGCTGGACAGAAACAATGTCGGTACCGATGCCGTGAATCATTATGTCTTAAGCCGGCTTAGCTCAGGCTGACGGCTTCGCGCATCAGTCGCTTCATTTCGCTCACTGCTTCTCGCAACCCGACAAAAACCGATCGGCTTACGATCGCATGGCCGATGTGCAGCTCACGGATGCCTGGCAAGGCAGCAATCGGTTGCACATTGTAATAGTTGAGGGCATGACCTGCGTTGAAGCGCATACCGAGGGAACGAATCTGCTGACCAGCGGTAGCAACACGCTGTAGCTCTGCCTGCACCGCTGGGCGTTCGATATCACGACCCGCGGCGTGAAAAGCATGGGCATAAGGCCCTGTATGGATTTCGCAGACCTGCACCCCAATCCGGGCTGCGGCTGCGACCTGGTCCGGTTCCGCATCGATAAAGGTACTGGTAACAATGCCTGCATCGCGCAGCTTGCTGACAATAGCCTTCAACCGTGCTTCCTGACCAACGATATCCAAACCACCTTCGGTTGTTACTTCCTGACGTCCTTCCGGTACGAGCATGGCCATTTCAGGCTTGAGCTCACAGGCAATGCCGACCATTTCATCGGTAGCCGCCATTTCCAGATTCAGTTTGATCTGTGTCAGATCACGCAACTTGCGCACGTCGGCATCCTGAATATGACGCCGGTCTTCGCGCAGATGAACCGTAATGCCATCAGCTCCACCCAGATGGGCTTCAACAGCTGCCCAGACCGGATCCGGTTCATAGGTTCGTCGTGCCTGACGTAGTGTGGCAACGTGATCAATATTTACGCCAAGTTCAATCATGATAAATATTCAGTAGGCTATTAGAGGTCAGCCAGATCTTCGAACAGACGGCGGCTATGCAGTTGCCGACCATTCAAATAAAAAGCCATCAGGCTGCGCATGAGTTGTTTACTCTCAAGCAGTGAAACAGGGTTATCAAATGACTCTGCTTCCATATCGAGCAAAGTCTGTCCGCTTATTGTACCGGCGCTCGCCGATGAATCGGCAATAACCCGCGGCCCGGACTCCATTTCATAGAGATAGCGGTTATCCGCAACAATTGGTTGACCATTGGCATCATGAACCAGCATCAGGCCATAACCGAGTTCGCCAAGCAGCTGTTTCTCGAAACGCCGTAAAACCCCCGAAAAGTAAGCCGCATCATGGGACTCGGATGTTGATAGCGCTTGTAACGTGGTGCTGTAGTGTGTAAATAGCTGCTCATGGGCATCTTCGCGGGGCAGCAGATTGATCAGGAGCTCATTCAGATAATAGGCACAGAGCAAGGCACGACCTTGCAATAGGGGTTGCCCGCCCTGCCATTCGGCATTGTGGAGTGTTACAACCTCACCTTTGCCACTCCAGGTTATCTCTAGCGGTTGGAATGCCATCAATACACCACGCATGGCAGACCGCGGGCGACGCACCCCTTTTGCAACCAGCGCCATGCGCCCGAAATCCCGGGTAATCGCTTCAACAACAAGACTGGTTTCCCGATAGGGTCGACTATGCAGCACAAAGGCTGGTTGGCGTTCGACTTTGACGGGTCGCATAAGATGGCTAAGGCTAAGGGATGGCCTACACTTACTCGTAGCCTAGGGTGCGCAGGAGGCGTTCATCATCTGCCCAACCCGATTTAACTTTGACCCAGAGCTCCAGATAAACCGTGCCACCAAACATGCGGGTCATGTCCTGGCGTGCTTCCGAGGCGATGCGTTTGAGTGTTTCACCATTACGGCCAATGATCATAGGCTTGTGAGATTCGCGATCAACGACGATAGCGGCAAAAATCCGGCGCAGCTCGCCTTCTGTTTCGAATTTTTCAATCTCGACCGTAGCCGCATAAGGCAATTCGTCACCCAGCAGGCGAAACAGCTTTTCGCGAATATATTCCGAGGCAATAAAGCGCTCGCTGCGATCAGTCAGCGTATCGGGGTCGTACAAAAAGCCCTGCTCAGGCAACGCCTTTTTGATTTCCGAGAGCAGTGCTTCTGCTTGCGTCCCCTTCTCCGCACTCACCGGTACGACTGCTGCCCAGTGACGTAGCTCAGCAAGTTTTGCGACAAAGGGTAGCAACGCTGCTTTATCTTTCAGCTGATCAATTTTGTTCAGCACCAGAATGACCGGGCGATCTTCGGGAAGCAATGCCAACACTTTACGATCGGCATCGCCAAAGCGACCTGCCTCAATAACAAAGCAGATGACATCCACATCCAGCAGGGCCTGCGTCACGCCACGATTCATCGTCCGGTTTAAAGCCGAACTGTGTTTGGTCTGAAATCCCGGTGTATCAACAAAAACGTACTGCGCATCTTCATCCGTACGTACACCCATGATGCGGTGTCGCGTTGTTTGTGCTTTGCGTGATGTGATACTCAGCTTTTCACCGATCAATCGGTTCAACAATGTCGACTTGCCGACATTGGGTCGCCCTACCAGTGCGACAAGGCCTGCAGGCTCCTGATGCTCAGGGAGTTCAATCGGTAGTTCGGTCATCGCTTTTTATCCTGGTGAACCGCTTCGAGTTGGGCAAGGGCCAGTTCTGCGGCCTGCTGTTCTGCGGCCCGACGTGTAGGGCCTTTGCCGCAGGTCTGGATTTGATGTTCGGCGATATGACACAACACTTCAAAGGTCTGGGCATGCGCCGCGCCGCTCACCATGGGGGTGTCATAAACGGGTAGCGGCAGCCGACGGCCCTGCAGCCATTCCTGCAAACGTGTTTTGGCGTCTTTGGCCGATGGCAGTTTATTCAGGTCGATGGCATTGATACGTTGGGCAAAGCTTGCCAGGATGACACGACGCGCTGTTTCAAAACCGGCATCCTGCCAGATGGCGCCATAGAGCGCTTCAACGGTATCCGCCATGATTGATGGACGATTCTGCCCACCACTCTTTAGCTCGCCCTCACCCAGCCGCAAGTATCGACTGATGGAGAGATCGCCAGCGACGGTAACCAGTTGATCCTGACACACCAGATTGGCACGCAAGCGAGACAGATCGCCTTCCGGTAGATCCGGAAAAGTCTGAAAAAGGGCCTCGGCGACGACTGCGTTGAGGATTGAATCGCCTAAAAATTCCAGTCGTTCATAGTGATCACGACCATAGCTACGGTGCGTCAGCGCCTGATCAAGCAGTGTCTGATCACGAAATTGGTAGCCAATGGCAGTCTCGAGCGAAGCCAGCCGGTTTTGAGCCGTTGCGGGGCGCTGACCAGTTTGAGTCATGCCGGCGGTTACCTAGCGGAAAGAGCCAATACGGCCCAGTTCACCCCAGTGGAACCAGATGAAAAAAGCTTTGCCGACGATATTGGCATCGGGTACAAAACCCCAGACGCGGCTATCTTTGCTGTTGTCGCGGTTATCACCCATCACGAAGTAATTACCAGCTGGCACTTTGCACACGAAACCGGTGCTGTCATAGCGACACTGATCACGATAGGGAAAGCGTGCGACATCGGGCACAAAGGCCGGAGCATCGGCGTCATTCAAGGTGTTGTAGCTAATATCGTTTAAGGATTCACGATACTGCTTGGAGTAATACATCCGGTCAGGATGCAGATAATCAGCTTCAGGGGTACGTGGGACAGGTACGCCATTAATGGTGAGTTGCTTGTTCTGATAGCTGACCGTATCCCCCGGCAAGCCAATAACACGCTTGATGTAATCAACATTTGGCTCAGGCGGATAACGGAACACCACCACATCCCCACGCGCCACTGGATTGCCTGAAACTACCTCTGTGCCAACGATGGGCAAACGCAGACCATACGTGAACTTATTCACCAGAATATAGTCACCTACTTGCAGCGTAGGAATCATCGAGCCCGACGGAATCTTGAATGGCTCAACGACAAAGGAACGCAATGCAAACACGGCCAGAATTACCGGGAAAAGGCTGGCGCCCCACTCTACCCAGATCGGGTTCTTGCTGCCTGGCGCACGCAGCTTACGGGCATAGAGCACATCGATCAGCCAGAGGATGCCTGTGGCAAGAGTGATCAGAAACAGGATCAGTGCAAAATTCATTCAATCGTTCCGTACTTAATGACTTATCGGGTTATTTGCCATCAACGCGTAAAACAGCCAGGAAGGCTTCCTGTGGTACTTCTACCGTACCGATCTGCTTCATGCGCTTCTTACCGGCTTTCTGTTTCTCGAGCAGCTTTTTCTTACGTGAGATGTCGCCACCGTAACACTTGGCAAGCACATCCTTACGCATGGCCTTCACGGTTTCACGGGCAATAATCTGTGCACCCAGTGCGGCCTGAATCGCCACATCGTACATCTGGCGCGGGATAAGTTCGCGCATCTTGCTCACCAGTTCACGGCCACGATAGACCGAGCTGGAGCGGTGCACGATTAACGACAGCGCATCCACCTTGTCGCCGTTGATCAGCACATCAAGTTTGACCATATCTGCCGTACGGTATTCCTTGAATTCATAATCGAGCGAGGCATAGCCGCGGGAAACCGATTTCAGCTTGTCGAAGAAATCGAACACCACTTCAGACAGTGGCAATTCGTAAATCATCTGCACCTGCCGACCGTGGTAACGCATATCGATCTGTGATCCGCGCTTCTGGTTACACAAGGTGATCACCGAACCCACATAGTCCTGTGGCAGGAAGATAAACGCGGTAATGATCGGTTCGCGAATTTCTTCAATCTTGCCGATGTCCGGCAAGCGGGATGGGTTTTCAACAATGATTTCTTCGCCATTACGCAAACGGACTTCATAAACCACGGTGGGCGCCGTGGTAATGAGGTCCATATCAAACTCACGTTCAAGGCGCTCCTGCACAATTTCCATGTGCAACAAACCAAGGAAACCGCAACGGAAACCGAATCCCAGGGCCTGGGATACTTCAGGCTCGAACTGGAGTGCGGCATCATTCAGTTGCAGCTTTTCCAGCGAGTCACGCAACTGTTCATATTCATTCGGCTCGACCGGATACAAACCGGCAAACACCTGTGGTTTGATTTCCTTGAAACCTTCGAGTGGCTTGTCGGCCGGACGGTCTGCCAGTGTGATGGTGTCACCCACACGCGCAGCCTTCAACTCCTTGAGGCCGGAAATAACAAAGCCCACTTCGCCTGCTGACAACTGGGGTTGCTGCTTTGATTTCGGCGTAAAGATACCGACCTGTTCGCACAGGTGGGTGGCCCCCGTCGACATCAGGCGCATCTTGTCTTTGGGCTTCAGCGTGCCGTCAATCACACGGACCAGCATCACCACACCAACGTAATTATCAAACCAGGAGTCCACAATCAGCGCTTTAAGCGGCGCATCCGGGTCACCCTCGGGTGCAGGAATCCTGGCAACAACCTGCTCGAGAATATCATCGATACCAATACCGGTTTTAGCACTCGCTTCTACCGCTTCTGTGGCATCAATCCCGATCACATCTTCGATTTCGGCACGGGCATTTTCGGGGTTGGCGGATGGTAGATCGATCTTGTTCAAGACCGGCACGACCTCGACCCCCAGGTCGAGCGCGGTATAGCAGTTGGCAACCGTCTGGGCTTCTACGCCTTGCGAAGCATCGACCACTAACAGTGCGCCTTCACAGGCAGACAGCGAACGCGACACTTCATAGGAAAAGTCAACGTGTCCCGGCGTATCAATCAGATTCAAACGATAAGTGTTGCCGTCTTTGGCTTTGTAATCCAGCGCAGCGGTTTGCGCTTTAATGGTAATACCCCGTTCCTTCTCGATGTCCATCGAATCAAGAACCTGGGCGGCCATTTCGCGATCGGATAAACCGCCACAACGATGAATCAGGCGATCTGCCAGGGTCGATTTGCCATGGTCAATGTGGGCAATGATCGAAAAGTTACGTATGTGCTTCACGGAATTCCATTTTTCCAGCGTTATGCTGGCAACAAGTGCAATGAGAGCGCTAATGAGCGCCAGAACAACCCGCTATTCTACCGGAACAGGGCTAAGGCTGGCGGTCTTCGTGCGCCAGCCTTCTCAGGATTTAACGTAGCCCTGGCTGTGCCGGCTGGGCCTGCGGAATTGGCACAAAGATCTGCACATTTGAGCGGCGAATGAGCAGTGTTGCGGGCGCTTTGGCATCCATTTGAGCGATGATCTGGTTAAATTGCTGTACCGATCGGACATCCTGGGTGTCGCCTTTAGCGGTTACAGCCAGAATGATGTCACCCGGGCGCAAATCGACCCGGCTTCCCGGACGGATATCCACCACCAGAATACCGGCGTTCAGGCGCATTTGCTGCTTCTGCTCTGCGGTCAGATCTGAAACCGCAATACCCAGACGGCTATTAGTTGCCTCGCCGACGCCACGGCCGGCCGGCTTATTCGAAGCGGCGCGTTCCTCCTGGAATTCGCCAATGGTGACACTTACCGTACGTACCTGGCCTTTACGCCAGAGTTCCACCTGAGATTTCGTGCCCGGTTTCAGCGCACCAACCATACGTGGCAGATCACTGGAGACCGTGATTGGTTTGCCATCAAACTTGAGGATGACATCGCCCGGTTCTATCCCGGCACGGGCAGCTGGTCCGTTAGGCTCTACGCTGTTCACCAGTGCACCGCCCGTCTTGGGGAGGCCAAAAGCCTCGGCCACGTCACGGGTCACTTCCTGAATAGATACACCCATCCGGCCATGGCTTGCACGACCCTTGGTACGCAGTTGCTGTTGAATATCCATAGCCAGGTCAATCGGAATGGCAAAGGAAATTCCCATGAACCCACCGGAACGGCTGAAGATTTGTGAATTAATCCCTACAACTTCGCCACGTAAATTAAACAGTGGACCACCGGAGTTACCCGGATTGATTGCGACATCGGTCTGGATAAACGGCACGTAATTTTCCTGGGGCAAAGCGCGACCCTTAGCGCTGACAATGCCCGCTGTTACAGAATGCTCAAAGCCAAAAGGACTGCCGATGGCAACGACCCACTCACCCGGCTTCAGGCTGGCGGAGTCACCAAGTTTTACTGCCGGCAAGCCATTTGCCTCTATCTTCAGCAGCGCCACATCGGTGCGCTTATCAGCACCAATGACTTTGGCGCGGAACTCGCGTTTATCCAGCAGCTTGACCGTGACCTCATCAGCCCCATCAATCACGTGGGCATTGGTCATCACATAACCATCTGCCGTGATAATGAAACCGGAACCTAAAGACCGATTCTCCTGTTGCGGCTGAGCGTTTCCCGGAGCCTGTGGGAAGAATCGACGGAATATTTCGTAGGCAGGATCGGTTGGATCCATCGGAAAGCCGTTACTCGTAGCCCTACCCCGGCTATTCTGTACCGTACTGATATTTACCACCGAAGGCGACTGCTTTTCAGCCAGCTCTACAAAATCGGGCAATCCGCGACTTTGAGCCTGAACCATGGTGCTCAAAGACAATGAACAACAAATCAGAACGACCTGCAGGATTTTTTTGTAGGAATCACGCATAACTAACATTTTCTTGAAATAGAAAAGCTCAATTGAGACGGCGAACGATACGGGGAGCGGCCATGGCACGGGTTGGCTGGTGTCGTTGTAATTGCCACCAGGCAGCAATCAGACCCATACCCGCACCGGCAATCGCGCCAATATCCGGTGTTAACTGCCATTGCAGCGGCGCTAGATCGGGCAAAATGAAAGCACCTATGGCACTTCCGAGAAATAGCAGGATCAATGGAATCAGATAGGCGCGTGTAACGCCCTGTGAGAGCAAGGCATCGGGAATAGCGACCAACACTTTGTCACCAACTTGCACACCAACACCATCAGCGACCAGAAGTGTTTTGGGGGTGTTGCAGAGCGGCTGTGCAATGCTGACCCCGCCGCAACCACCCGTTTCATGACAACGGCCACAACCGCCGGACACATCAAACTGAAGACGCACCAGGCCGGGCGCCTCTGGGCGTGTCGGCGGTATAACTTCGATCACTTGTGCTTCACGTTCTGCCATAAGGGCGAATCCTACGCTATTTCAGGACGTTTGAATGTCCGCTAGCCCATCAACCCTGGCCCAGAGCTTCGTAAATCGGATTTGGCTCCAGGTGCTAGATTCATGCGCGTCCGTGGTCATTACGATGCCCCGCAATGTCTGACGGATCAATTGATAGTGGAAATACTGATGCTTCTCGCCCGCCGTAACATCCGAACCCTCGAACGGTAATGACGCTTCACCATCAATCAATGCAGAAACCCGTGTTTCCTGCGCTACTAGAATTTCAGTTAACGATCCGGTCATGCTGGCTCCATCAATCCCTTAAGTGTGTGCGTCAACGATTCACGGGCGCGATGAATCCGTGAACGCACGGTACCGATTGGCACTGCTTGAATTTGGGCTATTTCCTCATAACTCAAGCCATCTTGCTCACGCAGTGTGAGCGCCTGTCTCAACACCTCAGGCAATTCCGTCATGGCGTTGCCCAGACTGTCTGACAACTCCTGCTGCCAGAGTAAAGTCTCCGGGCTTTCGCTAAAGCTCGGCCATTCAACTGATTCATCGTTAGAACCCACGGTATCGTCATTCAGGGATTCCTGATCGGGCCGTCTGCGGTTTAATTTATTCCAGGCCAGAAAGGTATTGTGGGCAATACGGGCAAGCCAGGTTGCAAACGACGCGTCTCCCCTGAAACTACTGAGAGAAACAAAAGCTTTAAAAAGAGACTCCTGCAAGAGCTCTTCGGCAATGGCGCGATCCTGGGTCAGACGCGTCAACCAGCGCAGAATACGGGATTGGCAAGCCACAACCAGGCACTCAAAAGCTGCGCGGTCGCCTGACTTGGCCGCTGCCAATAGGGATGCTTCCGCCTCAGCTTCCTTGCCCCTGGGCTGAAGAACACCATCCGTAAGTAAATCAGCTGTCTGTTTAATGTCTGTTTCCGTTCTAACCTTGTAGAATGCCCGTTAGTTTAAGTTGTGAACGTCCTTTTCGCCATACTGGCTATGACTGCCCTCCTACTCCGTTGAACCAGACTTCCTTACCCTGCTCGAACCGTTTTGATGTGCTCATCATCGGCAGTGGCCTGGCCGGCCAGAGCGCTGCATTGTGCCTTGCCGATGCTGGCCTGAAGGTTGGCCTTGTGAGCAAGAGACGCCTTGTCGATTCGGCTTCGGGTTGGGCACAGGGTGGTATTGCCGCAGTTCTGGATAGCACCGACTCCGTTGAGAATCATATTGCAGATACGCTGACTGCAGGTGCTTATCTTAACGATCCGGCGGCTACCCGTTTTGCCATTGAGCATGCCGCCGAAGCGATTCAGTGGCTGATCGACCGCGGGGTACCCTTTACACGCGAAGATGGTCGTTATCACCTGACACGCGAAGGCGGCCACAGTCATCGCCGGGTAATTCATGTTGACGATGCGACCGGTGCCGCAGTTCAGGACACCCTCACCCCGCAGGTGCGCAACCATCCCAATATCTGCGTGATGGAACACCACATCGTGGTCGACCTGATTACTGCCAGCAAAATCGGGCAACAGCCATTAGGCCAGAAAGACCGGTGTCTTGGGGCCTATGTATTAGATAGCGCATCCGGCGAAGTTAAAACCATTGCTGCGGGTCAGACCATCCTGGCTACCGGCGGCGCGGGAAAGGTTTATCTCTATACAACCAATCCCGATACTTCTACGGGTGATGGTATTGCCATGGCATGGCGCGCAGGCTGCCGTATCGCCAATATGGAATTCATACAGTTTCATCCGACCTGTCTTTACCACCCGCAGGAAAAGTCTTTTCTGATCAGTGAAGCGGTACGCGGTGAAGGCGGATTATTAAAGCGACCTGACGGCTCACGCTTTATGGATGATTACGATCCCCGCGCTGAATTGGCCCCGCGCGATATCGTTGCTCGCGCTATCGATGCCGAAATGAAACGACATGGCCTCGATTGCGTGTACCTGGATATTTCACATCAACCTGCCGAATTTATTCGTTCGCACTTCCCAACGATCTACGAACGTTGCCTGCAGCTCGGCATTGATATCACCAAAGAACCCATACCCGTTGTGCCGGCGGCGCATTACACCTGTGGGGGTATCATGATCGATCAGCACGGTCGTACGGATTTGCCGGGACTTTATGCTGCCGGCGAAGTGACTTGTAGCGGGTTGCATGGCGCCAATCGTCTGGCTTCCAACTCCCTGCTCGAATGTCTGGTTTATTCGCGTGCCGCAACGGACATGATCATCGCCAACCCTTTGCCGACGCCAACCTCTTTACCGCATTGGGATGAAAGCCGCGTGACAGATGCCGATGAAGAAATCGTCATCTCCCACAACTGGGATGAACTGCGTCGTTTCATGTGGGACTACGTGGGCATTGTCCGCACGACCAAACGTTTGCTCCGGGCACAACATCGTATTCGTCTGCTGACACGCGAGATTGATGAGTTTTACGCCAACTTCCGGATTAGCCACGACCTACTCGAGCTTCGGAATCTGGTTCAAACGGCCGACCTGATTGTACGGTCAGCGCTGAAGCGCAAAGAGAGTCGTGGACTCCATTACTCCCGGGATTATCCTGACACCCTGAAACGGGTTAAAAACACCATCCTGCGCCGGCGTAACTAACAGGGCTTTATTGCATTGCGATCTGACGACGCATACGCTTCGCCCAAACCAAAAGCTGTCGCCATTGATCTAACGAGCGATCTGGCAAACTATCCGGTAATAGAACAATTACCTGACGACCTTGTTGGGGAAGTTGGGCATGGAGAACGATCAGCCAGGAATAGACGCTGAGATGTGTACAACGGATAGGCGTATCAGCACCCTGCAAATCGGTCAGCCATACTTTGGCCGGCCTAAAGGTCATTAATAACGCAGGGGGTTTACGCGAAGCTGCGCGCCATGACTGTATAAAAACAACTGTCAGTAACATGCCAGCGATTGCGAGCGATAGCCCCGAAAGACTACTCTGGCTGAGGCTTAATACGGCCAGCAGCAACACCAAAAGCAACGCCGCCCGTAGGCGGCGCGAGGCAACCGGCTGGATTTCAAGCCGGTACATCATGTTACTCAGAAGCGCTTGAAGACCAGTGAGCCGTTGGTACCGCCAAAGCCGAAGTTGTTCTTCAGTGCGACGTCAATCTTCATCTCGCGGGCCGTATTGGCACAGTAATCGAGATCACATTCCGGATCCTGATTGAAGATGTTGATGGTCGGTGGCGAAATCTGATTGTGTACGGCCAACACCGTGAACACCGACTCCAGGCCGCCAGCGCCACCTAGCAGGTGACCGGTCATCGACTTGGTCGAGTTGACCACCAGCTTCTTCGCATCATCACCAAACAGCAGCTTGATGGCCTGTGTTTCGTTCTTATCGCCCAACGGTGTCGAGGTACCGTGTGCATTGAGATACTGCACGTTATCAGTATTTACACCGGCATTCTTGAGAGCAGCTTGCATACTGCGCTTAGGGCCATCGGTATCCGGAGCGGTCATGTGATACGCATCACCACTCATACCAAAACCACTCAGTTCTGCATAAATCTTGGCGCCACGGGCTTTGGCGTGCTCGTACTCTTCGAGCACCATCACACCCGCGCCCTCACCCAGCACAAAACCATCACGGTCCTTGTCCCATGGGCGGCTGGCGGTTGCTGGATCATCATTACGCTCGGAGAGGGCTCGGGCAGCACAGAAACCACCCAGACCCAGCGGAGAAATCGTTGATTCGGCACCACCGGCAATCATCACATCCGCATCACCGTATTCGATCATACGGCTGGCCATACCGATGGCGTGCAGACCTGTCGTACAGGCGGTGACAGGAGCAATATTCGGGCCCTTGAAGCCGTACATGATCGACAGGTTACCGGAGATCATATTGATGATCGAACCTGGTACGAAGAACGGGGAAATCTTGCGAACACCGGCCGCATCGTAAGTTGCTTTGGTTTCTTCGATCAGCGGCAAACCACCAATACCCGAGCCAATACATACGCCAATGCGTTCGGCATCTACCGGGTTTTCACCCAGACCGGCATCGCGAACGGCCTGAATGCCAGCCGCCATGCCGTAATGAATAAAGGTATCCATGCGGCGAGCGTCTTTAGCAGGCAGATAGTCTGCCACGTTAAAGCTCTTAACCTCACCGGCGATACGTGTTGGGAAGGTGCTGACGTCAAAACGGGTCACTGCTGTAATACCACTACGACCAGCAAGCAGGTTATCCCATGCTTCTGCAACGGTGTTACCTACAGGGCTGATAACGCCCAATCCTGTGACGACGACGCGACGACGCATGCCAACTCCTTCACTGACCCGGCTTTATAAATCCCGGGCTGATATAAATACGGCCGACACAAAGCGCGTCGGCCGCAATGACGCAACAAGCGAAATTACTTCTGGTGCGACTTGACGTAGTCGATCGCTTGCTGAACCGTGGTGATCTTCTCGGCATCTTCATCCGGAATTTCGCATTCGAATTCCTCTTCGAGTGCCATCACGAGTTCAACTGTATCCAGCGAATCTGCGCCCAGATCATCAACGAAAGAAGATTCATTCTTGACGTCAGCTTCATTCACGCCGAGTTGTTCGGCTACGATCTTTTTGACGCGCTGTTCGATGTTATCCATTGAAGCTCCTATTACCCTTCTATTAGAGGTGGTGGAAATCAGACTCTATTCTACCAAAACACAGCCAACCGCAAAGTTTTCGTGCGCAATAGAATAAAAAAAAGTTAAGGCAGGTACATCCCGCCATTAACGTGAATCGTACTGCCCGTGACATAAGATGCCGCTGGCGATACGAGGAAAGCGACTGCCGCCGCGATATCTTCAGGGGTTCCGAGGCGTCCCAGAGGAATGTTGCCCAGCAACATCGCCTTCTGGTTGTCATCCAGGGCCTTGGTCATATCCGTGTCAATAAAGCCCGGTGCCACACAGTTCACCGTAATACCGCGGCTACCCAGCTCACGGGCCAGGGAACGGGTCATCCCGCTCACACCGGCTTTGGCAGCACAGTAATTGGCCTGGCCCGGATTGCCGGCATGGCCAACCACGGAAGTAATGTTGACGATCCGGCCGGTGCGGGCTTTCATCATGCCGCGCATCACTGTACGGCACATACGGAATACCGACTTCAGGTTGGTATCCAGCACATCGTCCCAGTCTTCATCTTTCATACGCATGGCGAGCGTATCGCGCGTAATACCGGCGTTATTGACCAGCACCGTAATAGCAGCGCCGGTTTTGGCTTCGATATCGGCAATCAGGGCATCTACACCGGCGGCATCACGCACATCCAGGGCTGCACCCCACCCTGCACCACCGGCAGCCTTGATGGCTTCGGTAATGCTGGCAGCACCCGATTCGCTGGTGGCGGTACCAATAACGGTCATGCCCTGACGGGTCAGTTCCATGGCAATCGCACGGCCGATACCGCGCGATGCGCCAGTAACCAGAGCAACAGTTGCAGTCATATGAATTTCCTTAGCTTAGGGAAAGATTGGCGTTCACCGACTCAGCATCAGCCAGTGCCACACCGGTAATGCCATCAGCACAACGTTTGGTCAGACCGGCTAGCACCTTGCCCGGGCCACATTCAGCTGCCGTAGCAACGCCCATCCCAGCCATCTTCTGGATAATTTCTACCCAGCGGACCGGTTTAGCAGCCTGGCGTACCAGGGCATCTTTAATGCGTGCCGGATCGGTTTCGATCGCCACGTCCACGTTGTTGATCACCGGGATCACTGGCGAAGCAATCGCGATATCGGACAAGGCAACGGCCAGACGATCAGCCGCAGGCTTCAGCAAGGATGAGTGAAACGGTGCAGATACCGGCAACAGCACGGCACGTTTGGCACCACGTGCCTTACAGGCGTCACAGGCGCGCTCAACGGCACCCTTGTGACCAGCAATAACGGTTTGACCAGGTGCATTGAAGTTTACCGGTTCGACAATCTCACCCTGAGCCGCTTCGGCACAGGCGGCAGCGATACCATCATCATCCAGACCAAGAATGGCGGCCATGGCACCCGTACCGGCAGGAACGGCTTCCTGCATAGCGGCCGCACGCAAACGGACCAGCGGCACGGCATCGGCAAGTTTGAGCGCACCGGCAGCAACCAGCGCCGAGTATTCACCCAGACTATGACCGGCTACCACCGCGGGCGTTTTACCGCCCAGGCTTTCCCACAAACGCCAGGCAGCCACACCCGCTGTCAGCATGATGGGTTGAGTATTAACCGTCATCGCCAGCTTTTCTGCCGGACCTTCGGCAACCATGGTCCACAGGTCTTCACCCAGCGCAGCCGATGCTTCGTCAAAAGTGGCACGCACAACGGGCGAATCGCCATAGGCGGCCATCATGCCGACCGACTGGGAACCCTGACCGGGAAATACGAAAGCAAAGGACATGGATAGTCTCCGAGAAAACGCTTATTAATACTTGAGGAGCACGCTGCCCCAGGTGAATCCGCCGCCGACACCTTGCAACATCAATGTCTGGCCACGCTTTACACGACCCGACTTCACGGCCTCATCCAACGCCAATGGCACAGAAGCCGCAGAGGTATTGCCATGATGGCCAACGGTAACAATGACCCGCTCGGTTGGTAGCGATAAGCGCTTACCAATCGCCTCGATAATACGCACATTGGCCTGATGCGGAATCAGCCAGTCAATCTGTTCGGAACTGATCCCGGCTGCCTCACAACATTCGAGTGCGCTATCAGTCAGCGCGCGTACGGCAAATTTGAAAACCGCCTGGCCATCCATGCGCAGGAACGGGTCGCCCGTCACCACGCCGTTACGCACCTGACCCGGCACATTGAGAATATCGGCCTGGGAACCATCGGCGTGCGTGGATGTTGCCAACAGACCTGGCTGATCGCCAGCTTTGAGCACCACAGCACCCGCGCCGTCACCAAACAGCACGCAGGTGCCGCGGTCATTCCAGTCCATGATGCGCGAGAATACTTCGGCACCAACAATCAGCGCTGTTTTATGACTGCCCGAACGGATGAACTTTTCGGCAATCGTCATGGCATACACAAAGCCTGAGCAGACTGCCTGTACATCAAAGGCTGTTGCACCGACATTGCCCAGCTTGCCCTGCAACAGGCAAGCCGTGCTCGGAAAAATCATGTCTGGCGTTGAGGTCGCCACGATAATCAGATCAAGATCGGCAGCAGCAACACCAGCATCCGCCAGAGCGCGGCGACTTGCCTCTTCGGCCAGCATGCTCGAGGTCATACCCTCGGGCGCATGATGTCGGGCAGCAATCCCTGTGCGGGTAACAATCCATTCGTCACTGGACTCGAGACCCTTGGCTTGAATCAGCGCTTCATTGGAAATCGGTTCACCCGGCAAATAACTGCCAATGCCTGCAAGTTGCGCGTAAATTGTTTCAGCCATCAGGCCTCTCCTGTTGCTGCAGAATCCTTTGCAGGTTCCACGAGCAGTGCAGCTGTTTGTAAACCGGTGTAACTGGAAACACGATGCGCGATCTTATCGATCACATCGTTCTCGGCTTCGAAGTAAGCACGTTTGATTGCCTGGCTGAAAGCAAAGACATCAGCCGAGCCATGGCTCTTGATTACCGTTCCCTTGAGCCCCAGAAGGCTGGCACCGTTATAACGGCGATGATCAAGGCGCTTTTTGAATCGGCTCAACACAGGCAGCGCCAGGAGTGCAATTAGTCGCGTCAGCAGATTACGTTCGAACTCTTCCCGCAGAAAGCGACCCATCATCTGGGCAAGACCTTCGGAAATCTTGAGTGCGACATTACCGACGAAGCCATCACAAACCACCACGTCGGCCTCACCCTTGTAAACCCCATCGCCTTCAACATTACCGACAAAATTGAGGTCTGTGGCACGCAATAACTCTGCGGTCTGTTTAACGACTTCGTTACCCTTGATGTCCTCTTCGCCGATATTCAGCAAACCGACACGGGGCGCAGCAATATGCTCTACCGCACTGGTGAGAATGGACCCCATCACACCAAACTGAAGCAGGTGCTCAGCCGTACAGTCGACATTGGCACCCAGATCCAGGATGCGGGTCTGGCCGGTCATGGTTGGAATAACCGTACAAATGGCCGGACGATCAATCCCCGGCAGCATTTTCAGCACAAAGCGTGAAATCGCCATCAGGGCACCGGTGTTACCGGCAGAAACACAAGCAGCCACCTCTCCGGACTTCACCAGATTGATGGCCACACGCATTGAGGAATCTTTTTTATTGCGCAGCGCCAGCGCCGGCGGTTCATCCATCGTTACAACTTCACTGGCATGAACAATCGACAAACGGTCGCGAATCGCTTTATCAGGCGATGCACGACGCAGACGCCCTTCCAACCGGTCGGCATCACCAACCAGTTTCAATTCGGCAGTGGGAAACTCCGCGGCAAAAGCCAGCGCAGCAGCGACCGTGACCTTGGGGCCATGGTCGCCACCCATACAGTCAATCGCGATTTTGACGGTCATATCCGGTCAAATCTCACGCTTAACATCGGTCAGGCAAATAATCCTGACCTAAGCTCTATCAGGCCTCAGTCGTCTTGATGACCTTCTTGCCGCGGTAAACACCCGACGGCGAGATGTGGTGACGGCGGTGAACTTCACCGGTCGTTGGCTCGATAGCCAGCGCTGGATTTGTCAGCGCGTCATGGGCGCGGTGCATACCACGCTTCGATGGGGATTTTTTGTTTTGTTGAACAGCCATGTTGATACTCCTGGTTAAATCGTTACTGCCTGTTTTACTGCTAATCAAGTCCCGGCACAATGCGCCGGAAAGAATCCCTAATTCAAGCTCTTGAGTTGAGCCAGCACTGCGAACGGATGATCTTCTGCCTTGTCCGGCGCTGCTTCTGGCAACGCACACACTTCGTGCAGCGGGACAATCGGCAGCGAAAGAATCAGTTCATCTTCCACGAGATCCAATGTCCGCACCTTCGGAGGCACAGGCATCGGCAAAAACTCCCAATCCGGATTATCCAAGTCATCTTCGGACGCATCCAGGCGGGCAAGTTCTGCCTCATCCGCCACCCACTCCACGGTGTGCGTGTGGTTAATAACCACCGTCACCGGCTGCAGGCAGCGCTGACAGGACTGTTCCAGTGTTGCATCAAGCCCGATCGTCGTAGTTGGTCGCTGATCGGCACTCATCGAGGCCTTAAGCGTTACCCGAACCACACCGTCCGAACCAGTCAGCAGGTCTACCAGACGCGAAAACTGAGACACCGGCACATCAACACACGCAGTAAAACCATCGCGCGCCATGACGTTCGGGTCAAAACTTTCCGGCAAATCGGCAGACAACATCCAGACCTGTCCCGTTGAAAAACGGCGAATGATACCATCGGCAGGGCGAAATGTTGACTGTTTTCTTGCAATATTGATCGCCAAGCCATTGAAAGCGCACCGAACATGCATACAAACCACCCCGCTGAAACAGGAAAAAATGCCTCCCGTAGTCTGATTCTGGGTTCCAGTTCCGCCTACAGACGCGCTTTATTAGAACGTCTGGCACTGCCGTTCAGTTGTATCAGCCCGGATATCGACGAAACGCCCCTACCCCAGGAGCACCCCGCCGCCACCGCCAGACGCCTGGCCCGGGAAAAAGCCAAAGCGGTAGCCAGTCTCTTGCCCGCCGACCAGAAAAACAGTCTGATTATCGGCAGCGACCAGGTGGCCGTTGTGGGAGACCAAATCTATGGCAAACCCGGCAACCACGAAAAGGCAGTTGCCCAATTGCAGGCTTTGAGTGGGCAAACTGTCCGTTTTGAAACAGCACTTTGTCTTTACGATGCCGCTAATGGCCAGACTCAGGAAGAATTGATCGGGACGGAAGTCGAGTTCCGGGAATTGTCACTGGCTGAAATCGAGGCTTACCTACAGCGCGAACCGGCTTATGACTGTGCAGGGTCGGCCAAATCAGAAGCTTTGGGTATTGCGCTGCTCGACCGTTTAAGCGGCGACGACCCGACAGCACTGGTTGGTTTGCCGTTGATTGCACTGTGCCGGATGCTGCGTCACGCCGGATTTAACCCCCTACTCGTTTAACTGGCTTATGACTGCCCTACACCTAATCCCCGTGCCCCTGAGTGAATTGGCCAGTTCAGACCCGGCGCAATCGTTAACCCCCGATCTACTGGAATTAACACGCCAACTGCGTTATTTCATTGTTGAAAACGCCAAAAGTGCACGCGCTTTCCTTAAAACAGTACAAATGCCGGTGCCAATTG
Source organism: uncultured Dechloromonas sp. (assembly GCA_964525545.1). Classification (GTDB taxonomy): domain Bacteria; phylum Pseudomonadota; class Gammaproteobacteria; order Burkholderiales; family Rhodocyclaceae; genus Fluviibacter. Next base: position 21,154 of record CAZGHR010000003.1, on the reverse strand, counting down.
CTGATTTGAGCATCCAGGAGCTACCCGGCAGAGGAAAAATGGGGAAATCCGAGGCAAAAAACAGTGATTGGGATGCGCTTCTACTACCGATTGCTGATGGTCATGCGATCGGGCTAATCTCGGAAGCCGGTTGCCCGGCGGTGGCTGACCCCGGCTCGGATCTCGTACAACGGGCGCACCAACGCAATATCCCGGTGAAGCCACACATTGGCCCTTCGTCGCTGCTGCTCGCACTCATGGGATCGGGTCTGGGTGGCCAACGATTCGCATTTCATGGTTACCTACCCCAGGACGACCAAGGTCGGAAGCAGGCGCTATCGCGGCTGGAAGATGAATCACGGCGGCTAGACGTGACCCAGATTGTCATAGAAACACCCTATCGCAACCGGGTATTCTTCGAAAGCCTTGTGCAGGGACTGAAGCCGAACACCCAATTATGTGTAGCAGCCGACCTGACGATGCCTTCTCAGCTGATTCAAACGAGGACCATCGAACAATGGAAAAAGAGCGGCGCTCCCACCCTGGACAAACGGCCCGCCGTATTTTTATTCAAGCATTAACAGTTAGTTATCCGTTAGTCTTAATCCAGTTTGCAAGATCAGGAATCGAGTCCACCAGCCCAACCGGGTTACACGCCAACAGATCCTGGACGGCATGAGCCCCATGAGTAATCCCCAGTCCCTTCGCGCCAGCGTTCTGGGCCATCAACAAATCGTGCGTGGTGTCGCCGATCATCAGGGTTCGTTCAGGCGCCACCGCAAACTGATCCATAATTTCCTGCAGCATCTGGGGATGCGGCTTGCCCCGCGTTTCATCTGCGGTTCGTGTTGTGTCAAAGTATTTCCCGAGTCCGCTATGGCCCAGCGCCCGATCTAGCCCCAAACGGCTTTTGCCCGTTGCCACGGCGATCCAGCGGTTTTCTTCTTGCAACGTCTGCAACAAGGGCTCGACGCCGCTAAAAAGGGTCAGCTCATGGTCTCCCGAAAGGTAATGCTTGCGATAAGCATCGACCAGATCATCATAGCGGGACTCCGGCAAATCTGGCACTGCGTGCATCAGCGCATCCCGCAACCCCATGCCAATTACATAACGCGCCCGTTCATCACTAGGCTTTTCTGCGCCCACGTCGACACTGGCAGCCTGAATGGCTCTAACAATGGCCGCCGTTGAATCTAATAGCGTACCGTCCCAATCAAATACAACAAGGTCATACGAAAGATTGTTCAAGTATTTCATAAAGAATTGTTTCGTTCCAACAAGGCCAGAAAACTTTCAAGCTCAGGCGGTAATGGGGCATCGACGTTTAGCGGTTCACCGGTTACCGGATGCTTGCAACGCATCATTGCCGCATGAAGAAACATACGCTCAAGCTGTTTTGCATTGGCTAAAGATTTGTTCAGAGCAAAATCGCCGTACTTGTCATCACCGACAATGGGATAACCCAATGCGGCCAGGTGCACCCGAATCTGATGTGTGCGGCCGGTTTTAAGCTTGGCCTCCACCAACGCATAGCCCGGATACTGCTTTTTAAGTCTGAAATGCGTCTCGGATGGCTTAACTTCAGGGGACTGCAAATCGCGTCCCTTGGCAATACGCACACGACGCTCCCCTTCCGCAGTCAGGTATTTAACCAGCGGCAAGGTGACTTTGACCGATTTTTCAGCCCAGACACCCGGCACCAGTGCCAGATAACGCTTATCACCCCTTTGCTCGCGGAACATATCGTGCAGCGCAACCAGGGCTGCGCGCTTCTTGGCCACCAGTAATACACCGGAGGTTTCACGATCCAAACGATGTGCCAATTCAAGAAAGCGCGCCTCAGGACGTTGCGCACGCAGCGCCTCGATCAAACCCCATGCCAGGCCGCTGCCCCCATGAACAGCAACCCCACAGGGTTTATTCAGGGCAATCAGCGACTCGTCTTCATATAAAACCGGCAAATCGATGATAGGCGCGACCGGTGGTTTGTCTTCAGAAAACGCCGCACAACGTACTGGCGGCAATCTGAGCACATCGCCCTCATTCAGGCGCTGATCTGGCTGACAACGCCCCTTATTGATCCGAACTTCGCCGCTGCGTACTATTTTATAAATACGGCTTTTAGGAACACCTTTTAAATGCCGTAACAAATAGTTATCCAGGCGCTGACCCGCCTCTTCCGAATCAATAACGCGTTGCTGTACTGACAATCCCGACCCTAGATCAGGCGAAACAGCCTCGGCAGATTCATAACGCTCTGTTTCTTTTGGTTTTTTACGAGCCGAGCCTGCCGCTGGAGAAGATTTTTGGCGCAAAGGGCTCGTTGGCGTTCTATTACTGCGTGTCATGCCTTATACTCTACACGTTTGTGCTGCCAGCAGGTCGCCTCTCCGGTCAAATCCGGATCGACCTGCCCGGATTCCGAGCCGAGATCGTCGATCCACGCGTTCGTGATTCGTGACTATCCGGTGCAGCCAAACCGGGCTATGACGACCCGCCCAGACGAACACAAGCGGCCGTCACCGACTGACACACGCCCGGCGTATGCAGTCCCGAATGCAGCAACGGCAGACGATGCGTATCAAAACGCATTAGCTGTCGGTCGTAATTGATTGTCCTTGTCCGAACGTCCGGCTTGGGATCCACACAGGATATCCCCTGCCTCGCCCTGAGAGCACGCCGCGCGGAAAGCATCGATTACACGCAGTGACCCTGCCTACGGGAATGCCCGTGCCGGTGCTTTTGGAGCACCACGTATGAAGCGCATGCTATTTAATGCGACGCAAGCTGAAGAACTGCGCGTCGCAATTGTCGAGGGCCAGAAGCTCATCGACCTCGACATCGAATCCGCTGCTAAAGAACAGCGTAAGAGCAATATCTATAAAGGCGTTATCACCCGTATCGAACCATCGCTTGAAGCGGTGTTCGTTAATTACGGTGCAGAACGTCACGGCTTCCTGCCCTTCAAGGAAATTGCCCGCGAATACTACGCACCGAATGGTGAAGGTAGCCGCGCAAAGATGCAGGAAACCCTGAAAGAAGGTCAGGAACTGATCGTTCAGGTCGACAAGGATGAGCGTGGCAACAAGGGTGCTGCCCTCACGACCTACGTGTCTCTTGCCGGTCGTTACCTTGTTCTGATGCCGAACAACCCTCGCGGTGGCGGTGTATCGCGTCGTGTTGAAGGTGATGATCGTTCTGAACTGCGCGATGCCATGGCTCAGCTGACCGTGCCTGAAGGCATGAGCCTGATCGCCCGTACGGCTGCGATTGGCCGCACGGCCGAAGAACTGCAATGGGATATGAACTACCTGATGCAGCTCTGGACGGCCATTGATTCGGTGGCCAAAGACAATGCTGCGCCCCTGCTGATTTTCCAGGAAGGCAGCCTCGTTATTCGCGCCATCCGCGATTACTTCCAGCCGGATATCGGTGAAATCCTCATCGATACCGATGACATCTATGAGCAGGCCCTGGCATTCATGAGCCAGGTTATGCCGAACAACGTCAATCGCGTTAAACGCTATCGCGATGATGTGCCCCTCTTCTCGCGCTTCCAGATCGAGCATCAGATCGAATCGGCTTACGCCCGCCAGGTGAATCTGCCGGCCGGTGGCGCGATTGTGATCGACCATACCGAAGCGCTGGTATCGGTTGACGTGAACTCGGGTCGTTCGACCAAGGGTAGCGACATCGAAGAAACCGCACTGAAGACCAACCTCGAAGCCGCCGATGAAATCGCCCGCCAGCTGCGCTTACGTGACTTGGGCGGCCTGATCGTTATCGACTTCATTGATATGGAAAGCGCACGCAACCAGCGTGAAGTTGAAAACCGTCTACGTGATGCCCTGCACCACGACCGTGCCCGTGTACAAACCAGCAAGATCAGCCGTTTCGGCCTGCTGGAGCTGTCGCGTCAGCGCCTGCGTCCGGCGCTGGCAGAAACTTCGTACATCACCTGTCCGCGTTGTACCGGTACCGGCCACATCCGTTCGACCGAATCCGCTGCGCTGCATATCCTGCGCATCCTCGAAGAAGAGGCGATGAAGGAAAACACGGCGGCTGTTCATACCCAGGTGCCGGTGGATGTTGCCACTTTCCTGCTCAATGAAAAGCGCGCCGATATCCAGGCGATTGAACTGCGTCACAAGATCACCATCCTGCTGTTGCCGAACAAACATCTGGAAACACCGGCGCACCATATTCAGCGACTGCGCCATGACGAACTCAATCAGGATGACGTCCGTGAACCCTCCTACAAGATGGTTGATCAATCACTGACCGAACTGCCTGCTTACGCAACAGAACAGCAGAAAAACCAGAACCGCCCGACTGCGGCGATTCGTAATGTGGCGCCTGCCGCACCTGCGCCGGTTTCGATGAAGTCGACCACGCCACCAGAACCGATGCCAGAAGAGAAAACCGGTTTCATGACCAAGCTCTTCAGCTGGCTCAGTGGTGACAACAAGAAGAAGCCTCCGGTTGAAGTTGCCCGCCCACGTACGCCACGCGAACCGCACGAAGGCCGTGGTAATGGTCGACGTCAGAGCGCTGATGGTGAAGGTCGCGGCGGCCGCGGCGCTCGCGGTGAAGGCCGCAATGGTCGTGGTGAACGCGCACCGCGTCAGGAAGGTCAGGACAATCGCCGCAACAACCGCGGTGAACGCCCTGCCAACGCTGAAGGCGCTGCAGAAGAAGTGGGCCAGAACAATGGTGGCAACAATCGTCGCCGTGGTGGCCGTGATCGTCGCTCGAACACCGGCAATGAAGCAGCCGCACCTCAAACCGAAAATGTTGATCTGCTGAATGCCGAAGGCATTGCACCAGAAACGACGTCAAACGAAACCGGAAACGGCAACGGCCGTCGTCGTGGCCGCCGTGGTGGTCGTCGTGAACGCGGTGAGCGTCAATCGACAAATGCCGAGACACAGAATGACAACGTTGTTGAACAGCAATCTGAACCGGCTAACGTTGTTTCGGAAGCAGCATCGCCTGCACCGGTAGCAGCTCCAGCGCCGGCCCCTGTGCCTGCACCCGTCGTTGAAACACCTGCACCTGCTGTTCAATCAGCAGCTCCTGTAGTGGCCGCTGCCCCGACACCGGTTGCTACGCCAGCACCCGTAGTTGAAGCAACCCCTGAACCAACTCCTGCACCAAAACCGGCGTATGTAGCACCAGCACCGGTCTCGCTTGAAGCGGTAGGCCTGCAGATGGTAGAAACCGATCCGGTTAAGCGCGCAAGCGTTGCAGCCGCACCAGCTGAAAAGCCGGTGCGCAAACCACGCACACCACGCGCTAAGCCAGTGGTCGTTGAAGAACCACTACAAATGGTTGAAACCCGTAAAGAGTAATCTTGAACGGCATCCATAAAAAAACGCGCTTCGGCGCGTTTTTTTATGTCTGGACGTTGTACTGATCAGCTGGCGTTAGATTTTGCCACACCTGCTTTGGCAGTTACTTTAACCAGTTCCGGTTCACCGCGCTCACGAACAATACTATCGAGCAAACCCTCAGCCGCATCTTCGATCATATCGAGCACCAGATCGAAATCGTGGGCGAGACCGTAATACGGGTCAGGCACTTCATCGTCATCGAACTGACGGGCATAGCTCATAAAGAGCTTGAGACGATGCAGACGATTTGAAGGACAAAGCTTTCTCAGCGCATCCAGGTTGCTCCGATCCATTGCCAGCACCAGGTCGAAATACTCCAGATCTTCCGGTGCTACCTTGCGTGCATGAATTTCAGACAAATCGTACTTGCGCTCGGCGGCGGCACGTTGCGTACGCGCATCCGGGGTTTCTCCCACATGGTAACCATGGGTCCCTGCCGAATCGATTTCTAGCTCACCGAGCAACCCGCGCTGCGCAGCCAATCGACGAAACACCGCTTCTGCCGTTGGCGAACGGCAGATATTCCCCATACACACGAATAGTACTCTCGTCATTCGCTCCCCCTTTGTGAACCATTTACCCACTCTTGGATTCGAAACTGCTGATCCGGTGGTTTTATGCTTGAGGTTCAGGACTTTGTTTTTTACATTGTTCCATAATTACGGCAAACGTGCACAATAGCAACGATGATCGCTCAATCCACACCCCTTAAAACAATCATAGCCATTGGACTCTGCTTAACCGTATCAGCCTGTGTATCCGGACCTTTCAAGATCAATCAATCCGGAAAATCTGCCGATGTCGTGGATGGAACTGCGGCCGAGCCCGTTCGACAGGCACCCTATCAGGTCTTGATTATTCCAAGCGGTGCCGTAAGGACGAGTTATATCTCTGACAAGACTTCAACGATTGGCGGTTTTCTGGGGAGCATGGTCGTCGGGCCTGTGGCTGGTGTTGTTGGCGGGTTGGCTGGATCTACCGCCGGTAGCGCTGCTGCTTCCCACGCCGAAGAAACCGCTTCCAAAAACGTCGATAGCCAGGATGTCGCCCAGGCTATTGCACCGGTTAATCTACCGGTCTACTTCGCACAAAAGCTGGCCAATCAGCTTAAGACCTGCGGTATTAATGCGGCGCTCTACCCGGAGACCCTGGAACCCACCAGAATCAACTGGAACGAAACCCATCTGACACTACCACCTGGTTTTAAAGACAGCACTGCCCCATATCGCTTCTTCGTGCAAGCAGGTGTAACCAGCATGAAGCTCAGATCAGGGCTCAAGGATGACAGCCTGGAAGGCGATGCGTTTGTGCGTGTATACGAAACGCGTAGCCTCAAGCAAATTGGTAGATATGCCTACAGCTCGGGCACAATGGGTTCCGTTACATTGCATCACTACAGCAAAACAAGTCCTCAACAGGCTTCGGAACTGGCTCAGGCATCAAAAGCCGTCACGCAATATCTGGTGAGCGGTATCGCCACAGATATGTGTGCCATTATGAAAAAGTTCTAAAGCGACTAATCCCCTTTGGGCGCAGCACCGAATAGTTGCTCCTTAAGCCGGAACAATTGATCCCGGGCATGTGCGGCTGCTTCAAACTCGAGATTTTTCGCGTGCTGCTGCATGGCCTGCTCTAGCTTACGGATTTCTGTTGCCACCTCCTTTTCAGACATTGACTCATAGTGTTTACGCGTCTGGGCAGCCTTACGCATGGACTGGGCATCGGTCGAATCCGAATAACCCGTGGTGTAAACCCCGTCAATGATGTCTTTGATACGTTTCTGAACACCTCGCGGCACAATGCCGTGCGCTTCATTAAACGCCATCTGTTTCTGCCGGCGACGCTCTGTCTCATCGATCGCACGGCGCATAGAACCGGTTATTTTGTCTGCATAAAGGATGGCGGTGCCATTCAGGTGGCGCGCTGCACGGCCAATGGTCTGAATCAGTGATGTTTCCGAACGTAAAAAACCTTCTTTATCAGCGTCGAGAATAGCCACCAGCGATACTTCGGGGATATCCAGACCTTCTCGTAGAAGGTTAATCCCAACCACCACATTGAACACACCCAATCGAAGATCGCGAATGATCTCGACACGCTCAACCGTATCAATATCCGAATGCAGATAACGCACCTTGATACCGTTTTCAGTGAGGTAATCGGTGAGATCTTCCGACATGCGCTTGGTAAGCGTCGTTACCAGAATGCGTTCATCAAGGGCGACACGTTTACGTATTTCGCCCAGCAAATCGTCTACCTGTGTCGTAGCGGGCCTGACTTCAACAACCGGATCGACTAGCCCTGTTGGGCGAACCACCTGCTCTACAACCTGTCCGGCATGCTCCTTTTCATAAGCAGCGGGCGTGGCTGAAACAAAAACCGCCTGACGCATACGCTGTTCGAATTCATCAAATTTCAGTGGACGATTATCCAAAGCAGAAGGCAAGCGGAAACCATAATTCACCAGGTTCTCTTTGCGCGACCGGTCACCCTTGTACATGGCGCCAACCTGCCCGATCGCCACATGCGATTCGTCTATAAATATCAAGGCATTGTCGGGCAAATAATCAATGAGCGTTGGTGGCGGATCACCCGGTTTACGGCCGGAAAGGTGTCGTGAATAGTTTTCAATTCCCTTACAGAACCCCACCTCATTCAGCATTTCGATATCGAACTTCGTCCGTTGTTCAAGTCGCTGTGCTTCGACCAGCTTGGCTTCTGATAGAAATGCAGCGCGTTGCAGATTGAGTTCTTCCTTGATCCCTTCGACAGCACGCAACACCGTTGCCCGGGGGGTAACGTAATGACTGGAGGGGTAGACGGTAAATCGGGATAGTCGCTGTCTGATTTCACCCGTCAACGGGTCAAACAACTGAAGTCGTTCAACTTCATCATCGAATAATTCGATCCGCAACGCGTGTTCGGCATGTTCAGCAGGAAAAACATCAATCACATCGCCGCGGACGCGGAAGGTGCCGCGCTGGAAATCCATCTCGTTACGGCTGTACTGCATCTCGGCAAGCCGTTTAAGCAAGTCACGCTGCGCCAGCTTATCGCCCTCGCGCACATGCATGATCATCTGGTGATATTCATCACGATCACCGATACCGTAAATACAGGAAACCGTAGCAACAATGATGCAGTCGGTGCGCTCTATAAGGCTTTTGGTGGCTGAAAGCCGCATCTGTTCGATATGCTCATTAATGGACGAATCCTTTTCGATGAACAGATCCCGGCTAGGCACATAGGCTTCGGGCTGATAATAGTCATAGTAGGAAACGAAGTACTCAACGGCGTTTTCCGGGAAAAACTCCTTGAACTCGGCATAAAGCTGCGCTGCCAAAGTTTTATTGGGTGCCAATACCAAGGCAGGACGGCCGCTACGGGCAATCACATTCGCCATGGTATAGGTCTTACCGGAACCGGTTACCCCCAGCAAGGTCTGAAAGGAAAGACCATCCTCCAGGCCTGATGTCAGCTGTTCAATAGCAACCGGTTGATCACCCGCCGGTGGAAACGGCTGATGCAACCGGAACGGGCTGCCCTCAAAGGTCACCACTTTGGCGGGAGAGGCAGATGCCAGTTCGGAAATCGAAGCAGAAGCAGTTGTCATTAAGCGGATCTCTGTTGCAGCGTATTATCGGCATAGAAAGGCCATGCCATGTTAGAATTTTCAAGTTGATAACTATGCCTTAAGGCACAGTTTAACGCGTCCTTATCTATTTCCTCCATGCCGGCAATGCCGGCGGCCACCGGAGCTTTTATGACCTCGATTTTTGCTGATGTCGCCCTCGCACCGCGCGACCCGATTCTCGGCCTGACCGAAGCCTTTAACGCAGACACCCGCGCCAACAAGGTTAACTTGGGTGTGGGCGTGTACTACGATAATGAGGGTAAATTGCCCCTACTCAAGGCTGTTCGTGCCGCTGAAGAAGCCCGCATGAAGAACCCGCCAGCACGTGGTTATCAGCCTATCGAAGGTTCGGTTGCCTATGACCAGGCCGTACAAGCCCTGCTCTTTGGTCACGATACCCAACTGTTGCGTGACAAGCGTGTTGTGACTGCCCAGGCCATCGGCGGTACCGGCGCCCTGAAAATCGGTGCTGATTATCTGAAGCGCCTGGTGCCGAATGCAACGGTGTATATCAGCGATCCCTCCTGGGAAAACCATCGTGCGCTTTTCGAAGCAGCTGACTTCCCGGTTAAAACCTATAGCTACTACGACGCGAACACACGTGGCGTTAATTTCGCCGGCATGTTGGCTGATCTGAATGCCATGCCCAAGGACTCGATCGTCCTGTTACATGCATGCTGCCACAACCCGACGGGCGCCGATCTAAGCAACGAGCAGTGGGATCAAGTCATTGATGTCATCCGTGCCAAGGGTCTGATTCCATTCCTGGATATGGCTTATCAGGGTTTTGCTGAAGGCATCCAGCCTGATGCCATCGTGCTGGATAAGTTCGCACACTCGGGCTTGCAGTTCCTGGTGTCCTCTTCGTTCTCGAAATCTTTCTCGCTTTACGGCGAACGCGTTGGCGCCCTGTCGATCGTAACCGAATCGGCCGATGAGTCAGCCCGTGTCATGTCGCAACTGAAGCGTGTTATCCGTACGAACTATTCGAACCCGCCTACACATGGTGCTGCCGTGGTTGCTGCGGTACTCACTAGCCCGGAACTGCGGGTGATGTGGGAGCACGAACTGGCTGAAATGCGCGAGCGCATCCGCGCCATGCGTCTTGCCCTGGTCGAAAAGCTCAAGGCCAAAGGCGTCAAGCAGGACTTCAGCTTTGTGATCCAGCAACGCGGCATGTTCTCCTACACTGGCCTAACCGCTGCTCAAGTGGATGCACTACGCGACAAATATGGCATCTACGCGGTTTCTACCGGTCGTATCTGTCTGGCAGCCCTGAACGACAAGAACATTGATGCGGTGGCAGACGCCATTGCAGCTGTTGTTGCCTGATCAGTTGTCACTCAATAAAAAAGCGCCTACGGGCGCTTTTTTATTGGCTTGAGTTTATTCGTTGGAAAGGCTGCGAGTGCCGTCGATGTTTCTGCCAATTATTGTGATATTTCTCGGCCACTGAACCGGACTCGATGATCACCAGATTCTCCGCATTGCTCTTTTCTGCAGCTTTTGTGAAATTGTAGCTCCCGGTGATCACCACCCGCCCATCAATAATCATGATTTTGTTATGAGCAATGGCGTGTCGATCATCAATGAGGGTTTGAATACCGGCATTCGACGTAAAGTCTGCTGCTGAATATCGTTGTGTGCGGTGGCTTTTATCCAGCAGAATCACCACATTCACGCCTCGATTACGTGCATCGGCCAAAGCGGTTGCAATCGCCGGATTGGTAAACGAATAGGCCTGGACCAAAATCGATTCCCTGGCTTTGAGCAACTGATCAACAATGGCCATTTCGGCAGAATCACCGGGGGTAAAGTAAACGTGAATCTGCGTTTGCGGTACCAATGCCACATTATCTGCTTGCGGGATTGGGTTTTCAGCAAGTGCCAGGGGTAAGGTGAATCCACCTATACCCGCCAACAACAACCCCTGCAGCAGCCTGTTAATCAGCGTCATTACTTCTCAGGCGGTGCGTCTTCATCATCTTCCGGCTCATTCAGCACCACTGAACGCCCAAATCCAACTTTCTCCTGCGCCTTCATGATCTTCGCTGCAATATCGGTGTTCTGGGATTTCAAAGCCCAGTCGACCGCACTTTCACCACCTTTGGTCCAGGTCGGATCGGCACCTGCTGCCAGCAATCGATCGACCATCTCTTCCTGGCCTTCTTGAGCCGCATACATGAGTGCAGAGACCTGGGTCGGATTATTGCCGTTAGGATCAGCCCCCTGATCCATCAGGTAGTTGAAAATTGCCTGCTGTTTACCGACTACGGCATATGTAAGCGGTTGCCACCCCTGCGGCCGTGTTACTGGCACGCCTTTGGCAACAAGCGCTTTCACCATGGGCAGACTCCCTTTGATCGCTGCGTAATTGAGCGCATCATCCCCTGAGCGATTTTTAAGCTTCGGGTCGGCGCCCCCATTCAGCAAGGCCAGACCGGCAGCATCTGACACGTTTGCGGCAGCATGAATCAATAGACTATTACCCTGGCGATCTTTGTAGTTTGGATCAAAACCCGCTTTAAGACCTTCCTGAATCGTCGATGCATCATCCTTTTTGGCAGCAATCACCATGTCGTCCGCCGTTGGCGCCGCCCACAGGACTGATGCATTAAACAACAACAGGAACCCACAGAGCACGTTCTTCATAGACCAACCCTCGGCGCCAGCACACTGGCAGATGCAGGAAACAGTCGCAGAAAATTGCGGCTACTGGCTTCGGCAACTTCGGCATAGGAAATCTGGCGCAGATCGGCAATCGCTTCAGCCACATGCTTTACATAGGCGGGTTCGTTTGGTTTGCCACGATAAGGCACCGGCGCCAGATAGGGTGAATCGGTTTCAACCAGCAAACGATCCAGCGGAATCGAACGCGCGACTTCGTGAACCTGCTCGGCTTTTTTGAAGCTCACAATACCTGAAATCGAAATATAGAATCCGAGTGCTATTGCCGCTTCTGCAACAGCAAGACTCTCTGTAAAGCAGTGCAGAATGCCACCGACCTCACTGGCACCCTCTTCTTTGAGAATGGCTAACGTGTCTTCAGCGGCTTCACGTGTGTGAATCACCAAAGGTTTTTTCATCGCTTTTGCTGCACGGATATGCACGCGAAATCGTTCACGTTGCCATTCTGGCCGGTCTTTGTGCCAGTGATAGTCCAAGCCGGTTTCGCCAATAGCCAGCACCTTCGGGTGTTGCGCCAAGGCACACAGCGTATCGACATCAGGCTCCTGGTGATCCGCATATTCCGGATGCACCCCGACCGAGGCAAATACCTGGTCATGCGCTTCAGCTATGGCAAGCACCTGTGCTGCCTCTTCCAGGGTCACCCCGATCGTCATGCAGCCGCCGACATCATTAGCGTTCATCGCGGCAAGCACTTCTGGCAGCCGATTTGATAGACCATCAAAATCAAGATGGCAATGGGAGTCAATCAAACGCGTCATAGTAAGAAATTAGGCCTGCCGTTCGTAAAGCGCCATCGTGCGCGAAAAAATGGATTCCAGAAACAGTTTGATGTTGAGGGGGTGGCTACTCAATTTACGGGATTCAATCAGAAAATCAGGGAATACACGCAACGCATCGTCATTGAGTTGTGCTGCCAGCCGCTGCATAACCGTCATTTGCTCTGGAAAGACTCGTGGCGTTGAACCGAGTCGAACTAATTGCAGGTCCAGCGTCCAGCGTTGTAACCAGTCGATCAACCCGGCGAGACGTAAACCAGACTGATCTCCCTTGATGAGCCCCTCGCAGGTCTTGGCCAGTGCCAGTGGATCCATGCGATCACCTAAGGGCAATTGCGCCAGCATCGCATCAAGAATACCGACTTCGGCCAGGGCATCATCATGGGTGCTTGGATGCTTCTCAGCCGCCTGGGCGAGATTAACGGCAAAGCGTAGCGCCCCTGCACAACGATTCAGCCAGAGATCGGCCTGTCTTAATGGTGGCGTGATCTTTGTCATCTGTGTCAAAGCCACAGAAGGTGCTGGCACAGCCATTGGAATGGCACGGGTTCGACTACGTACAGTTGGCAGCAATCGTTCAGCTGCATGGCTTACGAGTAAAAAGTGTACGCCCGCGGGCGGCTCTTCCAGCGATTTCAGCAACGCATTGGCCGTTGCTTCGTTCATCGCTTCGGCTGGTTCTATCAGAATCACCCGGCGTCCACGATGGCTTCCCACCTGAATAAAAGATTCCAGGGCGCGCACCTGATCAATCCGGATCTGTTCGCTCTTTTTCTTATCTGCTTTTGCACCGGAAGTCTTAGTATCCTCACCCTCAGGCAACTCTTCTGAATAGGCCTCTGGGCGCAAACGACGAAAGTCTGGATGATTACCCGACGCATGCCAGGTGCACGCTGTACACACACCACATGCCTGACCATCTGATCCGGGGGCATCGCAAAGCAGCCCTGCGGCAACGCTTTCCGCAAATTCCAGCTTGCCAATGCCTGCTGAACCGGTCAACAAAAGCGCATGTGCCAGACGATCCGCCGCTTTTGCGGACTGAATCTGTTGCCAGGCCTCGCGATGAAGTTCAACCCAATTGATCATATCAACCCAGCAAGTCAGACAGTTCGGTCAGGATTTGTGCGCGCACCTGTTCCATTGGCACATCAGAGGCAACGCGTCGAATCCGCTCCGGGTACTGAGCTGCCCTTTGATGATAGGCCTCTCTGACGCGCTGATGGAAATCACTGGCCTCCCGTTCAAAACGGTCCAGAATGCGCGTGTCATGAAGGCGTGCCTGTGCTGTTTCTACGGAGACATCGAATAACAAGGTGCGATCAGGTTGCAAACCGCCTTGCACAAGCGCTTCTAGGGCCAGAAACTTTTGTTCTGGCACACCCCTGCCACCTACCTGGTACGCATAGGTCGCATCCGAAAAACGATCCGAAATCACCCAGGCACCGGTTTCAAGCGCCGGGCGTATCACCGATGCCAGATGCTCGGCACGGGCTGCAAACATGAGCATCATTTCGGTCTCAGGCGACATCGGATCATTGAGCAAAATCGCCCGTAATGATTCTCCCAAAGGCGTGCCACCAGGCTCACGCGTAACAACCACCGAGTGCCCAGCCGCAGCCAGGTAGGCTCTTAGCCACTCGATGTGGGAGCTTTTACCGGCACCATCAATGCCCTCTACCGTAATAAAACGTCCGGGTTGTATTGAAGACATGATCAGGGCTTACCTCGTTGATATTGGTTAACTGCCTGATTGTGTGCATCGAGCGTGGCAGAAAATTGACTGGATCCATCGCCCTTGGCAACAAAGTACAAGGCATCCGTTTTAGCCGGGTGGGCAGCCGCCTGGAGTGCCGCTATGCCCGGCATACAGATCGGCGTCGGGGGCAAACCACCCCGTGTATAGGTATTGTGGGGTGTATCACGTTGCAAATCGGCTTTGCGTAGATTGCCATCAAAGCGATCACCCAATCCGTAAATGACCGTTGGATCCGTTTGCAAGCGCATGCCCTTACGCAGACGATTAATAAAGACACCGGCAATCTGAGTCCGATCGGCCGCAGCACCCGTCTCCTTTTCAACAATGGATGCCAGAATCAGTAGTTCATAGGGCGATTTCAAAGGCAGATTGGGTTCTCGTGATTGCCACACCGCATTCAGCTGCTTCTGCATGGCGATGAAAGCCCGCTGCAGAACCGCAAGATCCTCGGATCGTTTATCGAAACGGTAGGTATCCGGAAAGAACCAGCCCTCGGGCGACTGGCCCGCTGCACCCAGCTTGATCATAATGTCTGCATCACTCATGTCGCGGGTAGCGTGGATGAGTTCGGATTGCGCATTCAACTTGGCGCGGATATCCCGGAAGGTCGTCCCTTCTACAAAAAGCACATCAGCCTGGCTGGTGTCACCACTGGATAATTTACGTAGCAAGGCCCAAAGGGCTATACCCTGATCAAATTCGTAGCTACCGGCCTTTATCGTTGTGGATAGCCCGGCAACACGGCCTACCCCGGTAATAATCCAGGCAGGAATACCAACACCACCCTCATTGAGGCTGTGGGCGGCCGCCCGAAGTGACGCCCCCTGCGGTATGCGTACCAGCAATTTCGGTTCCGACAGCGGTACTGGCCATTGCACGACCAGAAGCACGGCAATTACCCCCGCCAAAGCGGTCGCAAAGAAGAATTTGGCCAAAAATTTCATAGCCCCTTATGATACCAACCTTAACCGGCTTTAACCGGGCACAGACCCAGGATCCAGATCGATGACTACCCCACAATTTATTGCCCTGCCCCACCTCGCCATCCTCGATGTCACCGGCGAAGACGCCCAGAGTTTTCTTCATGCCCAGGTGCCAAGTGACATCCGCACACTCAATACCGAACGCGCGCAGATATCAGGCTGGTGCACGGCTAAAGGTCGACTACTCACCACCTTTGTCATCTGGCCGATCGAAAACGGCTACCGGTTGGTTTTAGCCGCCGATGTACGTGATGCCATCGCCAAACGCCTAAAAATGTATGTGATGCGACTGAAAGTCCAGGTAGCACCTTCTGACGATGTGGTTTATGGCCTCCTCAACCCGGGAACAGCGCTTATGAATCATTCACTGCCCACGGTCGATTGGCAGGTTACCCGTTTCGAACGAGTGACTGCTATTCGGCTTGATAGCACCCGAGACCTGCTTACTGGCCCCGAATCCGTCTTACTAACCCTTGCAGCATCAAACATAACAACGAACCCGGTTCTCTGGATGCTGAGTGATATCGCCCAGGGTTTCCCCCTGGTCACGCAAGCCACGAGTGAGCACTACGTCCCTCAGATGGTCAATCTGGACAAACTGGGCGGCGTGAGCTTTAAAAAAGGCTGCTATCCCGGCCAGGAAATTGTGGCGCGCACACACTATCTGGGCAAAATCAAACGTCACCTGTACCGCGTTAGTTCAGCACAACCGCTGGTGCCGGGTGCAGAAGTCCGGTCCAGCCTACTGAATGGCCAGGCATGTGGCAGTCTGCTCACTACCGCTCAAGATGCTCAAGGCCAATGGCAGGCACTGGCCGTGCTGCAACAAGATGCGATTGAGGGCTCGATTTACCTACAAAACGACACCGGCGAACAGCCACTTCAATTGATTGACCGTGTCTTACCTGACGAAGCCGAAGTGCAACAGCCTCAGTCTTCGTAAATAGTCACCGGCGTGCCCACGGGCGCCCGGTCAAATAAATCAACCATGTCGGCATTACGCATGCGAATGCAGCCGTGTGACCCAGGCTCTCCCAACACAGCACTGTCCGGCGTGCCGTGTATATAGACATAGCGTCGCATCGTATCGACCTGGCCACCCCGGTTTTTACCCGGCTCTTCGCCGCACAACCATAAGATCCGGGTAAGAATCCAATCTCTGTCCGGCTGCGCCACCATAAGCTCAGGCGTGCAAACCTCACCCGTAGGGCGGCGCCCACGCAACACTGCACCTAAGGGCAAACCATCCCCTATCCGGGCACGGATACGATGTCGCCCCCGCGGCGTCTGATAGCTACCCATCTGCTCTCCGGCACCCTTGGCGGCAGTAGAAACCAAATAACGTTTGACCACCCCACCAGCATCATCCAATAGGGTCAGTGATTGATTAGCAATAGACACTTCAATCCGCATCGATTTTCCTTGCTACGCGCTGATCCCGTGCTTCGGCACGACGTCGTTGAAAAAAGGACGCAATCAGGGATGCGCTTTCTTCTGCCAGTAAACCCGCTTCAACTTCAGCGTGATGATTCAATCTTGGTTCGGCGAACAGATCGAGCACGCTGCCGCAGGCACCGGTTTTAGGCTCAGAGGTCCCATAAACGACGCGCGAAATACGGGCATGCTGAATCGCACCGGCACACATAGCACAGGGCTCAACAGTGACATACAACGTACAACCCGGCAAACGGTAATTGCCCATAGTTATCGCCGCATCGCGTAGCGCGATAATTTCGGCATGCGCCGTAGGATCATGTCGACCTATGGGTTGATTAAAACCCCTGCCAATCACCTGACCGTCAAGAACCACCAAAGCGCCGACCGGAACCTCATCAAGAACAGCCGCTTCCCGGGCAAGTGCCAGCGCCTGTTGCATAAAATCCAGGTCTGTCACCGCCTTAATCCTCGTCATCCATGTGCATCTGATGCAAGAAGCGGTGGATTACCGGTGTAAACATAATGGCGGTCGCTGCAATCAGTACTAACCCGCAAAAGATCGCATACAACCCGGCAAACAACTTTCCTTCCACACTCACTGGTGCGGCCAGAACGCCCATCCCGGAAAGTATCATCGAAGCATTTACAAAGGAATCGATCCAGCTCAAGCCTTCAAACACATGGTAACCCGCCATGCCAGCAAACAGTGCCGCCGCAACGATCAGCGAACCCATCACAACAGAGCGCACCAGACGCCCTGCAAACACCTGACGGGTTGCCAAAGGTTCGCTGAGTCGTTCGAAGGCGATAATCTCGGGTATGCGCATACCGGCTCATATCAAAGTGGTTGTTTAAGCTTCGTATAATAACGGCTTATCACCCAGGCATTAACCCCATGACGCTCGATCTGGCCCATCAGGCCATACTTTTTGGCACGGCTGTCGTTGCCAACTTCTTCTC
Source organism: uncultured Dechloromonas sp. (assembly GCA_964525545.1). Taxonomy (GTDB): domain Bacteria; phylum Pseudomonadota; class Gammaproteobacteria; order Burkholderiales; family Rhodocyclaceae; genus Fluviibacter. The sequence goes on along the minus strand of CAZGHR010000003.1, from coordinate 3,542 downwards.
AGCCCTCTCTGGCGGTGGCGTCGGACTGATCCAGTTTCCGATATTGATTTTCCTGGGCCTGAGTTTCGCGGCGGCTTTAGCAACCCATAAAGTAGCCAGCGTATTTCTGGGTGTTGGCGCCATTCTGCGCCATATGAAAGAAAGCCATCTGGAGCGCAGAACCTCGCTCCTCATTCTCGGCTCTGGCATTCCCGGCGTTATCCTGGGTGCGTCATTAATCCTCAGAGCACCGGAGAAAGAAGCACTCATGACGCTGGGGCTATTAACCATTAGCCTGGGCATCTATTCCATATTCAAACCCAAACTCGGTATCGAATACGCTCCCAAGAACTGGCATGGCAAAGGCTTATGGCAAGGTATGGCCGGACTCTTTGTGGTGGGGTTTCTTAACGGCTCAATCACCTCTGGTAGCGGACTTTTCCTAACGATCTGGCTGATTCGTCACTTCGGCATGGATTACAAACGTGCCATTGCCTACACGCTTGTGCTGTGCGGGTTTGTATGGAATGGCACAGGCGCCTTTGTGCTGGGGTTAGCCGGTGATATTGCATGGGATTGGTTACCAGCACTGATTATTGGTTCCATCATCGGTGGGTATTTAGGAAGCCATCTGGCCATTCGACAGGGAAACACCCTCGTCAAACGGGCATTTGAAGTCACCACCATCCTGATCGGCCTCAAACTCTTATTCTTATGAGCGTTATCGACTAGGCCTATAATCAAAAGAGTTATTCGCAAGATCAATAAGGGCGCCCCATGAATCTGGAAAAAGTGGTTTTCGGTTTTTTTATCCTCCTGGCTGCAACACTCAACTTCGGCTTTTTTATAGGAGACATTGCCCGTCCCGAACTGCACCACATCTATGAACTATTTGCCGCAATCGTTGTTAACCTCATTGCCACAACACTGAAGTTCGGTGATCGTACCCAGATCGGTGCCATCCATCTGGCCACGAGTCTGGTCGCTGATCTGCAACTGATCGCTGCAGCCGTAACCTGGGGCATTGCTGTTCATGTCATGCAAGTCGGAATGACCCCTGAAATCACTGCCAGTGTCGTGTCGCTTTCCGGTGGCGCACTCTTTGCCAATGTGGTGTCGGTGATTCTGCTCATCGCAGAAACGCTGATGATGCGCCGCTAATACCAAAAAATACCCGATACACCCATGAGCCTGATTAACGACAGCGTGCTGTTTCTCGTCCTACGCCGGATGAGAACGCCGCTGATCGTCATGATCCTGATCTATGCGATCTCGATATTCGGGTTGGTATTAATACCGGGCGTTGACGCAACGGGCGCTGCATCAGCGCCGATGTCGTTTTTTGATGCCTTCTATTTCATCAGTTACACAGCCACTACGATTGGTTTCGGCGAAATTCCCAACGCGTTTTCCTACGCACAACGCTTCTGGGTCACTGTCTGCATCTATCTCACCGTTATCGGCTGGTCTTATTCAATTCTCAGCATACTCAATCTACTCAAGGAAGAAGGGCTGCAACGCGCCCTAGCCCGTAGCCGCTTTAACCGTAAAGTAAAAAACCTCTCGGAACCTTTCTGCATCATCTGCGGCCTAGGCGAAACCGGTTCACTCATTTCCAAAACGCTCGACCAGGTGCAAATGCGGTTTGTGGTGATCGATACCCGTTCCGAACCCCTGGCAGAACTTGAACTTGGCGATTACATGGCAGATGTGCCTGCCCTGAACGCAGACGCACAACTTCCATCGACCTTACTTCTGGCCGGTTTAAAGCACAGCAACTGTAAAGCCGTACTGGCTGTCACCAATTGTGACGAAACCAATCTGGCCATCGCCATGAACGTGAGACTACTCAATCCCGGCATCCCCGTGATTGCCCGAGCCGAGCATGCAGCAACGGCTTCGAACATGGATTCCTTCGGCACCAATTTTGTTGTTGACCCCTACACCCTGTACGCTCGCAGACTCGCCTTGGCGATGCGCAGCCCCCCAAGCTATCAACTGGTTGAATGGTTAACCCGTGTGCCCGGAACCCCATTACCGGAACTGCATAAACCACCCACCGGCAAATGGATCATATGTGGCTATGGTCACTTTGGGCGCGCCATTGTGCAACGTCTCGACAGCATGGGTCTGCATGACAACGTACGGATCATTGACCCACGCCCCACCAGCCCCGATGACCATATCAGCATCATCAGTGCCGGTACGGAAGCGAACCCGCTAATCGATGCTGGCATCAAGGATGCCGTTGGCCTGGTCGCAGCGTCAGACAATGACATCAACAATCTTTCAATTGCAATTACTGCACGCGAACTCAACCCGGATCTCTTCATCGTCATGCGCCAGAGTAGCTCCGGCAACTCAGCCCTCTTTGAAGCCTTTGATGCCAACCTGACCATGGTAACCACACAAACCGTGGCGCATGCCTGTTTGAGTTACCTAACAACACCGATGCTGTCGCGCTTTATTCGTGAAGTAGAAAAGCAACCCGCCGAGTGGGCCTCGGATCTTCTGGAGGCACTCTCCCCGGCCTGTTCTGGTCTGGTTCCCTTTGTCTGGACAACCCGCATTAATCGTGTAAAAACGCCTGCACTCAATAAAGTACTACTAGGCGCAGAGGAACCTATCCCTATTTCAGTCATGATGACCTCGAACAGAAACAGAGATGTTCAATTGAAGCTCGTGCCACTCATGGTGGAGCGGGCTGGCCAGCTGATTTTGCGACCAGCCGCTGATCTACCGCTGCACAGCGGTGACAAAATCATCTGGGCAGGCTCACGGGAAGCCTGGAACGAACAGAAACTCACGACTAACTATGAGAATGCCCTGAACTACGTCAGAACGGGCCATTCAGCCACCGGCAGCTGGCTTGGCAAGTTGCTGAACTCATGAAACAGCTGTTCACCCTTGGCGTTGCTGGCCTGCTCCTCAATGGCTGCGCCTCTTATAGCGGCGCCGGCTTGAAGCCCGGGGCCAGTGTTGCTGATGTGGAAGCCACGATGGGGCAGCCCGCCATGAGCTGGAAAAACCCACAAGGACAGATTCAACAACTCTCCTATCCCCGCGGGCCTGCCGGCTGGGTGAGCTTTATGGTTTATTTTGATGACGGCAAAATGACCCGTAAAGAGCAAGTGCTCGACCTTAAACACTTCACCGAAATCAAAGTGGGCGACTCACAGGCGCAAGTGCTCAAAATTCTGGGGCCTTATCGCGACACCTACCGTTTCCCGCAGAAGAATTCCCTGGATTGGAACTGGGGCTGGTGTGACTCCAGCTTACTGCGTATGGCCTTCACCGTGAGCTTTGACGAAGACACCCTGCTCGTTAAAACTACCGAGATCTGGCCTGACCCCTTCTACCAGCGTGGCGGCATGTATTCCACCTACTGCGAACCCTGGACAGGCGACGGGTCGTTTGAAAACCCCTAACGCATAAAGCAAAAGCCACCCGAAGGTGGCCTTTTAGTGTTCGTGGTGGGCGGTACTGGGATCGAACCAGTGACCTCTTCCGTGTGAAGGAAGCCTTCTACCGCTGAATATAACCGCCCAACGAAGCGCGGATTC
>CAZGHR010000002.1:54704-57388 GCA_964525545.1 uncultured Dechloromonas sp. | reverse complement strand
ATTTGCAGGGGTGGATAGCCATCATTCGGCTTACCATCCACACCCAGATAGGTGATGTCTGCACCGAGGTGACGCAGGGCATCCACCAGATCGCCAATCGGGCGCTCATGCATACGTGGCACGCCCGACAGATGGTACGAACCACCGGCAAGCGCCAATGCGGCGGTTAATGGTCTAAAGGCCGTACCCGCATTACCCAGAAACAGCTTGGCTTCTTTAACGGGAACCTTGCCCCCGCAACCTTGGACCTTGATAGCGCCCTCACCCGCAGCCGTAACCTTAACGCCCAGCTGTGCCAGCGCTTCCAGCATACGATCGGTGTCATCCGACTTCAGCAGATCACGGACTTCAGTTTCGCCCTCTGCCAATGCAGCGAGCAGCAGAATCCGGTTAGAGAGGCTTTTGGAGCCCGGCAGACGCACGGTGCCACCGGCCGACAAAATGGCCGGCAGATCAAGGAAAGGCAAATGATTCATTAGTGAGACCAGTTCTGACGCGCATCACGCGCGTTGGTATAAATAGCAGCAAGGGCTTCGCCATCGCTATTGACCAGAGCCTGACGAAGGCGCATGAGCGCAGCGCCGTAGCGATCGAGCTCGGCCAGCAAAGCCGTGCGATTGGCGAGCGAAATGTCGCGCCACATTTCCGGGTGGCTACCGGCAATACGGGTGAAATCCCGAAAACCCGCCGCCGCATAATCGAAGAGTTGATCGGCATTCGGGCGACGTGCAAATTCATCAACCAGGGCATAGGCCAGCAAATGCGGCAAATGGCTCACGGCAGCAAACACGCGATCATGCGTCTCTGCATCCAGAATACGCACATCCGCGCCACATAGCTCCCAGGCACGTTTTACTTTTTCAATGTCGTCGCCCGAGTTTTCTAGCAGTGGCGTGAGTACCACTTTGCGCCCCTGATAGAGATCTGCTTTGGAGGCGGCCGCCCCACTGGTTTCTGCACCAGCAATGGGGTGCCCGGGCACAAATTGATTGATCTTGTTACCAAAGGCTGCGCGTGCGGCTTCCACCACATCACTCTTCGTGCTGCCCGCATCAGTGACAATTGTCTGCGGCCCCAGATAGGGTGCAATACGCTGAAAAATCTCTGGCATCTGCCCAACGGGCGTGGCCACCAGAATGAGATCGGCTTCGCGCACATCGGCACCGGGGTTGATGCCCACTTCGTCGATGATGCCAAGGTCGTAAGCCGCTTTCAGGCTTTTAGGCGTACGACCGAAGCCAATAATTTCATCAGCCGCTTTGGCGGCTTTCAGGCCGCGTGCAAAAGACGCACCAATCAGCCCCACACCGAATATCAGAACTTTGCCGAAGTGCATGGAGGTGCTCTCTTAAGCGTATTTATTTAATGGCAACCGCAAGCGCTTCAAGGAAGCGCGCATTCTCGGCTTGCGTACCAATGGTCACGCGCAGCCAGTCGTGCATGGCATAGCCCGCCAGCGGACGCACAATCACACCCTGCTTGAGCAAGCGCTGATTCACACCCGCTGCATCGGCCACGTTAAACGTCACAAAATTGGCGTGACTCGGCAGATACTTCAAACCCAATTGATCCAGGCCGGCATTAATCTGCTGCATGCCCGACTGGTTGAGCTCAAAACTTTGCGCCAGGAACTCGCTATCTTCCAGTGCTGCAATGGCACCCGCCAAGGCGAGGTTATTGCAGTTAAATGGTTGGCGCACACGATTCATCAGGTCGGCCACCGCCGGCGTGGCCAATGCGTAACCAATACGCAGCCCGGCCATGCCGTAAATCTTCGAGAAGGTACGCGTGATAACCAGGTGATCAAATTCCTTGAGCCACTCGGTAGTATCGACACGGTGTTCTGGTGCCAGATACTCGTTATAGGCTTCATCCAGCACCACGATAATATCGCGCGGCAAACTGGCGATAAAGGCCTTGAGTTCATCGTATGGCAGGAAGGTGCCCGTCGGGTTGTTCGGGTTGGCGATCCAGACAATGCGGGTGTCTTCGCGCACGGCAGCGCGCATCGCTGGCAGATCATGGGCAAAATCTTTAGCGGCGGCGGCAATACATTCACCGCCTACGCCCATGGTTGCCAGTGGATAGACCGCAAAAGCATGCGCTGAAAATACTGCCGAACGACCGGGTGCCAGAAACACCTGGGCAATTAACTCGAGCACATCATTAGAGCCATTACCCAGCACAATCTGGCTGGCATCTACGCCATTGTGTTTGGCCAGCGCGGCCTTCAGCTCGAAGTCATCCGGGTAACGCGCCAAACCATCAATCGCTTCCTGAACAGCGGCGCGTGCTTTGGGGCTCATGCCCAATGGGTTTTCATTCGACGCCAGTTTAATAATCGATTCAACCGGCAAACCTAGCTCGCGCGCGACTTCTGTAATCGGCTTACCCGGCTGGTAGGGCGCAATCTTCTTGATATTGGATAAAGCGTGGTCGAGCAGACTCATAACGTGCAATCAATCTCAGTAAACAGCAATCGGATAGGAACCCAGCACTTTGAGATAGGCCGCATCTGCTGCCAGCTTCTCTAAAGCGCCCTTCACTGGCGCTGCGTCGGCGTGACCTTCGATATCGACAAAGAATACGTATTCCCAAAGCGCATGACGTGCCGGGCGCGATTCCAAACGGGTCATCGATACGCCCGCTTGGGCCAGAGGCGCCAGCAACGACTGCAGTGCACC
>CAZGHR010000002.1:0-54604 GCA_964525545.1 uncultured Dechloromonas sp. | reverse complement strand
GGGTCATCGATACGCCCGCTTGGGCCAGAGGCGCCAGCAACGACTGCAGTGCACCCGTACGATTCGGTGTCGACAGAATCAGCGAGGTTTTATCCTGACCCGACACGCCCGCGGCAAAACGGCCTAACACCAGGAAACGGGTGGTGTTGTTCGGTTCATCTTCAATGTTGCTAGCCAGATGCGGCAACTGATAACGTTCAGCAGCGGCTTCACCGGCAATAGCTGCAATTGTCGGATCTTCAGCGGCACGACGCGCAGCCTCGGCGTTACTCGCAACAGGTATGCGAGGCACATCCGGCAGATTGCGATTGAGCCACTCATGGCACTGCGCCAGCGACTGGGCATGTGACAGCACCTGCTTGATCTCACCCAGGCCTGACGCACGGGACAAAAGGTTCTGGTGAATGCGCACCACCACTTCGCCACAAATCTTGAGCGAGGTACCAAGCAGCAAATCCAGGGTGCGACCAATGGCACCTTCGGTCGAATTCTCGACAGGCACCACCGCGTAATCGGCATGCCCTGCTTCCACTTCACGGAAGACATCGTCAATCGATGCCTGCGGCAACAGACGTACGGCGTGACCAAACTGTTTAACGGCGGCAGACTCAGAGAACGTACCGAGAGGGCCGAGGAATGCCACGCCAATCGGTTGTTCCAGCGCCAGACAGGCCGACATAACTTCACGAAACAGACGAGTAACGGTCTCGTTGGCCAGCGGCCCTTGATTCAGCTCCTGCAGACGGCGTAGCACCTGAGCTTCGCGCTCCGGGCGATAGATAAACCCATCATCGCCAAAGCGCGCTTTGATCTCACCCACTTCTCGCGCGCACTGGGCGCGGCGATTCAGCAATTCGAGCAAAGTGCCATCAATGCCATCAATTTGCTCACGCACAACCGCCAGCGCTTCCTGGATTGTCTGCCCCGAATTCTTATCTGATGACATCACCCTCTCCTTGCTGACTGCCGGTGAATAAATAAATTAGCCGTGGCGACGCATGAAGTCGTTCATGAATGCCACCAAGGCCTGAACGCCTTCCATCGGCATGGCGTTGTAAATCGAGGCACGCATACCGCCGACCAGTTTGTGACCCTTCAGCGCCAACAGACCGGCCTTATCCGATTCTTCAAGGAAGATCGGATCCAGCGCTTTATCTTTCAACGTAAACGGCACGTTCATCCACGAGCGGCAATCGGTCGCGATGTTATTGGTGTAGAAGCCGCCACTACCATCAATGGTTTTGTAGAGCAGTTCAGCCTTGGCCTGATTCACCTTGGCGATTGCCGGCAGCCCGCCCTGCTTGAGCAGCCACTGAAACACCAGACCCGACATGTAAATACCAAAAGTCGGTGGCGTGTTGAGCATCGAGGTGTTCTTTTCCTGCTCGGCGTAATCCATCAATGCCGGTATCGCTTTAGACGCTTTACCCAACAGATCCTTACGCACGATTACCAGCGTGACACCGGCCGGACCAATGTTCTTCTGAGCGCCTGCGTAAATCAGACCATAGTCACGCACATTGATCGGGCGCGACAGAATGTTCGACGACATATCAGCAACGAGGGGCACGCCGGGTTGCACAGCGGCACCCAGTTGCTTGAGATCAAACACTTCCACACCACCGATGGTTTCGTTACTGCAGAAGTGCAGGTACTTGGCATTCGGGTTCAAAGTCATTGATGCCGGATCAACCAGACGCGTAAAGCCACTCTCAGCACTGGTACCGGCTTCGCAAATCGCATCACCATACAAACGCTGGCCCGCCTTAACGGCTTTTTCAGACCAGGCACCAGTGGTGAGATAGTCGGCTGAACCACCATCCAGAATGTTCATCGGAATCTGCGAGAACTGGAGTGTGGCACCCCCCTGCAAGAACAGGATGGCATAGTCTTCCGGGATATCCATCAGCTTGCGCAGATCGGCAATGACTTGCTCGTAGATACCCGTGTAGATCTTGCCACGGTGACTCATTTCCATCACGCCACAACCGGCACCATGCCAATCGGGCAATTCTTCCCGCACCTGCTCAAGCACCGCCAGCGGTATGGTGGCGGGACCTGCAGCAAAATTCCAGTGACGCATCTTGTTTAATCCGATGAATTAATTTTCTTCTTCGTCGTCTGTTTCAACGATCTTTTCCAGACCGGCCAGCTTCTCGCCGTCATCCAGCGAGATCAGCGTGACGCCTTGTGTGGCGCGACCCAGTTCACGAATTTCCTTCACACGCGTACGGATCAGCACGCCACCGGTGGTGATGAGCATGATTTCGTCTTCGTCGCTCACCAGTTTGGCAGCAACGACACGGCCGTTACGGGCGCTATCGGCAATCGCCTTAACGCCTTGCGTGCCGCGACCCGAGTGACGGAAGTCTGCCAGTGCCGTGCGCTTGCCGAAACCATTTTCGGTAGCAACCAGCACGGTTTCGGAATCATCATGCGCCACCAGCAGCGACAACACGTTCTGATCCTTCTGCAGTTTCATACCGCGCACACCACGGGCCGGACGACCCATCGGACGCACATCTTCTTCGTCGAACCAGACGGCTTTACCGGCATCCGACACCAGCATGATGTCGTTGCTACCGGAAGTGAGCAGCGCGCCAATCAGATAATCACTTTCATCCAGCGCCACAGCGATAATGCCGGCCTTACGCGGGTTCGAGAATTCAGACAATGGTGTCTTCTTCACAGTACCCTGCGAGGTCGCCATAAATACGTAGCGGTCTTCGGCGAATTCCTTCACCGGCAAAATGGCGTTGATCTTTTCGCCTTCGTCCAGCGGGAACATGTTGACGATTGGCTTACCGCGCGAGATACGCGAACCTTGTGGTACTTCATACACCTTCAGCCAATAACAACGGCCACGGTTGCTGAAGCACAGGATGTAATCGTGGGTATTGGCCACGAACAGGTGTTCAACGAAATCATCGTCTTTAATCGCTGCCGCCTGCTTGCCACGGCCACCACGACGCTGTGCGCGGTAATCGGTGAGCGGCTGGCTCTTGATGTAACCGGTGTGCGACAGGGTCACAACCATATCCTGCGGGGCAATCAGATCTTCCACACCCAGATCCTGGGTATGGGTCACGATTTCCGAGCGACGCTTGTCTTTGGTACCGATCACGAACTGTTCACGCACTTCATTCAGTTCCTGCGCGATGATTTCGGTAACACGTGCGGCATTGGAAAGGATGTCGATCAGATCGGCAATCTTTTCCATCACTTCGCGATATTCGTTAACGATCTTGTCTTGTTCCAGACCGGTCAGGCGCTGCAGTCGCAGTTCCAGAATGGCTTGCGCCTGGATGTCCGACATGCGGTAACCCTTGGCCGACATACCGTACTCTGGCGACAGACCTTCAGGGCGCGAGGCTTCTGCTGCTGCGCGCTTGAGCATTTCTTCAACGACCGGGCTCTTCCAGGTGCGCGACATCAGACCCACCTTGGCATCAGCCGGTGTCGGCGCGGCCTTGATCAAGGCAATGATTTCATCCACATTCGACAGCGCAACGGCCAGACCTTCCAGAATGTGGCCACGGTCACGTGCTTTACGCAGTTCGAATACGTTACGACGTGTAACCACTTCGCGGCGGTGCGCCAGGAAGCATTCCAGCATCTGCTTCAGGTTCAGCAAACGTGGCTGACCATCAACCAGCGCCACCATGTTCATGCCGAAGGTGTCTTGCAGCTGCGTCATCTTGTACAGGTTGTTCAAGATGATGTCGGGGATCTCGCCACGCTTGAGTTCGATCACGACACGCATACCGGATTTATCCGACTCATCGCGGATTTCCGAAATACCTTCGATCTTCTTCTCGTTGACCAGCTCGGCAATTTTCTCGAGCAGGGTACGCTTGTTCACCTGGTACGGCAGTTCATCAACGATGATCGACTGACGGTTACCCGACTTATCCAGATCTTCGAAGTGCGTCTTGGCGCGCATCACCACACGGCCACGGCCGGTGCGATAACCATCACGCACACCCGAGATGCCGTAAATAATGCCGGCCGTCGGGAAGTCTGGTGCCGGAACGATATCGATCAGTTGATCAATGGTCAGATCCGGGTTTTCCAGCAGCGCCAGACAGGCGGCAATCACTTCCGACAGGTTATGCGGCGGAATATTCGTTGCCATACCCACGGCAATACCCGACGAACCATTAATCAGCAGGTTCGGGATACGGGCAGGCAGAATCAGCGGCTCTTGTTCTGAACCATCGTAGTTCGGTCCGAAGTCGACGGTTTCTTTGTCAATGTCGGCGAGCAATTCATGGCCAATTTTGGCCATACGCACTTCCGTGTAACGCATCGCCGCGGCGTTATCGCCATCGACCGAACCGAAGTTACCCTGACCATCTACCAGCATGTAACGCAGCGAGAAATCCTGCGCCATACGAACAATGGTGTCGTACACCGCGGTATCGCCGTGCGGGTGGTACTTACCGATCACGTCACCGACTACACGAGCCGATTTCTTATAAGCCTTGTTCCAGTCGTTATTGAGCTCGTGCATGGCAAACAACACGCGACGGTGCACCGGCTTCAGGCCGTCTCGCACATCCGGCAGCGCACGACCTACGATCACGCTCATGGCGTAATCAAGGTACGAACGACGCATTTCGTCTTCGAGGCTAATCGGTAGTGTTTCTTTGGCGAAATTGTCCATAAAACTTTCGTGACTGGGCAAAAATGGTACGGTTCAGAAACTTTCCGGTAAAAATCGGGTGCTTAGACAGCAAAACTGCCAGAAACCGGTATCCGGAAAAATTGTTCAAGTTTAACATGCAGAACATGCCGAACCACGCACCCTTACCATTGCCTATTCAAGCCGACCTGATGGTCTGCGCACGCTGGATTATTCCGGTTGAACCTGCGGGCACCATCCTAGAAGACCATGCTCTGGTCATTAATCATGGTGAGATTCTGGATCTGCTCCCCCGGGATGCCGCCCTGCAGCGCTATACCGCCAGCACGGTCGAGGATTTGGCCGATCACGTTTTAATACCCGGGCTGGTGAACACCCATACCCATGCCGGCATGACCCTCATGCGGGGCATTGCTGATGACCAGCCACTCAAAACCTGGCTTGAAGAATGGATATGGCCACTGGAAAGCCGCTGGGTTAGCACCGAAATGGTGCGCGACGGCACCTTGCTTGCCTGTGCAGAAATGCTGCTAGCGGGGGTTACTACCTTTAATGACATGTATTTTTTCCCAGAAGCGGCCGCCGAAGCTGTTGACCAATCCGGTATTCGCGCCAGCCTGGGCATTCTGGCTTTCGAGGTACCCACTGCCTATGGCCTGGGCGCCGATGACTACCTGAACCGGGGCCTATCGACACGTGACGCCCTACGCAACCACCCTCGCCTGAGCTTTATGCTGGCTCCCCATGCCCCCTATACGGTTTCTGACGCGACTTTCGAAAAAGTAGCGACGCTCTCTGCACAAACGGGTCTGGGCATTCATATTCATGTGCACGAAACCCAGCACGAGGTCGACGACAGCCTGCGTCAACATGGCATGCGCCCGCTGGAACGCCTGGAACGTTTGGGCATTGTTGGACCGCAAACTCTAGCCGTGCATGCGGTTGCCCTTAATGACAGCGACATCGCACTGATGGCACGTAACAATATGCACGTTGCCCACTGCCCGGCCGCTAACCTGAAGCTCGGCTCGGGAGTTGCCCGCACCACTGCCTTGCAAAAAGCCGGCATTAATATAGGCATCGGTACCGATGGTGCTGCAGGCAACAACCGTCTGGATCTACTGTCAGAAACCCGCCTGGCGGGCTTGCTGGCAAAAGGCATCGAACAAGACCCCAGTCTGTTTCCGGCGCACACACTTATATATATGGCAACACTCGGCGGCGCCCGCGCCCTGGGACTACAGGACAAGATCGGTTCACTCACCATCGGCAAACGTGCCGACATCTGTGCAATTGCCCTGGACAATATGACCACGTTGCCCGTATTCGACCCGGCATCGCATATAATCCATGCAGCAGGTAGGGAAGATGTTACCCATGTCTGGATCGATGGCGAATGTGTTGTAAAAAAGAAACACCTTCAGAAAATTTCTCACGGAGAGATATACGCCAAGGCCAAAACGTGGGAGAATCGCCTCAGAGGTTAGGTGTGCTCACAAGGAGTGCCCGTTCCTGCTGTTAATTATCTACAACACGAATGAGGAATGACCATGCGTATTTCTGCTAAGCAAGCCGTCCTGGCTGCAATCGTTGCCGGCCTGGGCGTGGGTGCTACCGTTGCGCACGCTGCTACCCCAGGTATCGACCCTAACGGCACTGTTGCCTATCTGGTCGACAAAGATTTCAACGTAGTCAAGAGCGGTGCTGGCCTGTGCTGGCGCGATGGCTACTGGACTCCAGCAAACGCCATCGCCGAGTGCGAAGGTGGTGCTGACAAGGCTGCTCCAGCCGGCGCCAAGATCACCCTGGCTGCTGACACCCTGTTCGCCTTCAACAAGGCTGACCTGAAGCCTGAAGGTAAGAAGGCTCTGGACAACGTTGTTGACCAAGCTAAGGCTCTTAAGGTTGAAGTTATCGTTGCTGTTGGTTACACCGACCGCATCGGTTCTGACGCTTACAACCTGAAGCTGTCGCAGCACCGCGCTAACTCGGTTAAGGCATACCTGGTTTCGAAGGGTATCCCAGCTGACAAGGTTTACACCGAAGGCAAGGGCAAGGCTAATCCAGTTACAGGCAAGACCTGTGACAAGATCGGCGGCGCACAGAACGGTAGCAACAAGAAGCTGGTTGACTGTCTGCAACCAGACCGTCGTGCAGTTCTCGAAATCATCGGCACCAAGTAATCGCCGAGTTTCGAAGCACGAGAAAAAGCCACCTTCGGGTGGCTTTTTTAATGCCCGCAGTTTGGTCATTAAGTGCATAGCCCTGCCCCCGGCTTTATAATCTGAGCATTACTCACCAGCAGTCCGAACCGATATGAACGCCCCGCTACAACAAAGCACCAACGCCGACCCGGCCGAAGTACAGAAGTTTTCTGATCTGGCTCACCGCTGGTGGGATCCGAATAGCGAATTCAAGCCACTACACGAGATCAACCCGTTGCGTACCCGCTGGATTGATCAGACCATCGGCCTCGCCGGTAAAAAGATCATCGATATCGGCTGCGGCGGCGGCTTACTCTCGGAAGCTATGGCAACACAGGGCGCCGATGTCACAGGCATCGACCTATCAGACAAAGCCCTTGGCGTTGCCAAGCTCCACCTGCTGGAAAGTGGTGTCAAGGTCGACTACCGCCACATTGCCGCCGAAACGATGGCGGCCGAACACCCAGGCAGCTTTGATGCGGTGACTTGCCTGGAAATGCTGGAGCACGTGCCAGATCCGCAGCAGACCATTGATGCCTGCGCCAAACTGGTGAAAGCGGGTGGTTCAGTGTTTCTATCAACACTGAACCGCAACCCCAAGGCTTATCTCTTTGCCATCATTGGTGCCGAGTACGTGCTGAACATGCTGCCGAAGGGCACGCATGACTACGCCAAATTCATTAAACCGGCTGAATTGGTGCGCATGGCACGGCATGCAGGTTTAGACCTCGTGAGCATGATCGGCATGAGTTACAACCCGCTGACCAAGGTGTACAGCCTGGGCAACGATACCAGCGTCAATTACATGGTTCACCTGCGTCGCAGCGCCTAATGCAACAAATCAAAGCGGTTCTGTTCGATCTGGACGGCACGGTCGCCGATACTGCGCCCGACTTGGCCTACGCTGCCAACAGTCTGCGCCTGGCCGATGGGGTGCCGCCCTTGCCTGTAGAAATACTCCGTCCACTCGCCTCACAAGGGGCTCGCGGTCTCCTCAAAGAAGCCGTAGGCCTCACACCGGATGACCCAGGGTTTGAACACGCCCGCCTACGTTTTCTGTCTTTCTATGAAAACAATCTGTGCGTTCATACCCGGTTATTTGCCGGCATCCCGCAACTGCTAGAGGGCATTGAAGCCCGTGGTCTACCCTGGGGCATTGTGACCAATAAGGTGGAGTTCTTTGCCCAACCCTTAATGCAGCAACTCGGGCTCGCCGAGCGCTGCGCCATTACCGTGGGTGGTGATACCACGCCCAACCCCAAACCAGCACCCGACCCCCTACTCCATGCCGCTCAAGCCATTAACGTAGCGCCTGAAGCTTGCCTCTATGTGGGAGACGATCTGCGTGATGTGCAGGCCGCTCATGCCGCCGGCATGACCAGCGTGGCCGTACGCTGGGGTTACCTGGGCGATGGACCGCCCATCGAGCAATGGAACGCGCACCACATCGTGAAGACACCCAAAGATCTGCACGACCTGCTTGAAACGCTGTGCTAGACTCCCCACTTATGTGATGTAAGACTCACGGGGCCGACCTGGTTTCGACGGGGGTTACAAAGCAAGACAGGGCATGTCGAGGCTCAGCTACCTCGTAAAACCAACTGAAAACAACACAATCGCCAACGACGAGCGCTACGCTCTAGCTGCTTAATTGCAGCTGGCTCCCGAACTGACTTGCTCATGGGTCAGGTAGCGAAAGCTACATCGGGATCATGAACACGAGATAAGGTTTGGCCATGTCACGGGGCCCGACTCGAAAATTTAGTGAATCGTCTGAAGCGAGCCTGTTCGGCCGGCGCGCCAAGACTAAATTCAATTGACCGGACTACACATGTAGAACTGCTTGTCGCGGACTTTCGGACGCGGGTTCGATTCCCGCCGGCTCCACCAAAACAAAAGCCTGATCAGAAATGGTCAGGCTTTTTCTTTTATGGCGCGTTAAGTACTGCGACTACTGCCCTTCCCGCTCCATCAGCAGATAGGTGTTATAGGCATTCATCCGATTGGCATACTGGAACATCGGCACCTTGCTGAAGCGGCTCCAGTCTGTATTTTTATAAACCTCATCGAACGGCACCAGCTCAGCCGCCCCCTTACCCATGGTTTGCCGCAGGTAGACGAGATAATCCCGCGTCAGCGACATATCCTGCTTGGGGTTTGTGGATGCAGGACCATGCCCGGGCACCATCACCTTAGCCGGGAACTTCAGCAGCGTATTGAGTGATTCGATCCATTGGCGGCTATCCGCCTGGCCAACAAAAGGAATGCGGTTGCGGAACACCAGATCCCCGGCAAACAACACCTTCGATTGCGGCAGCCAGACCACCAGGTCATCCGGCGTATGGGATGGCCCCACCGGAATTAGCTCGAAATCCACGCCACCAACCACCAGCTTTTTTGCGCCCTTGATCGGTTCATCGGGCGGTAGAAGCTTAGTGCTCTCATCTACCCAGGGGAAAAGTTCCTGCCGCGATGCATCCAGTCGCAAACGCGCCGTATCCGAGTTCAGATATTCACCCGAGGCTTCATGCGCCACGATGCGTGCACCCGCCTCCTTGAATACCTGGAGGCCATACACGTGGTCGGCATGGTAATGCGTCACAATCACCGTATTCAGGGGCTTATCGGTGATCTTGCGGATCTGGGCGATTAACCGCCGCGCCAATTCCGGTGAACCAAGCGCATCAATCACCACCACGCCCGCTGGCGTGATCACAAATCCGGCGTTGGAAATGAAGTTCTGATTCGCTGATGAACCCAGCTCGGCCAAACCCTGCACATAGTAACTATTAGGGGCGACCTGTTTGACCTGCATCGCCGGGACGCCAGCAGATCCCTCCTGCGCCACCGCAAATGGTGCTTGGGATAAAGCCAACCCAAAAGTGGCTATCAAAGCGAGCAGCGTGTGTTTCATTGAAACTCCCGGCTAGGATCTTGTATGAATTTATACACCCTGTAACGCCAACAAACCATAGGCCGCCCGCGCCCGTGAGCATTGATCCGTAGGGTTACCTTCGAGGTCGTAGGGTTCTAACTCACGGCATACCGAGGGGCGGTTTTCGTAAATGCCGCAGAGTGCCCCGGGGATTTCGCCTTTGAGCTGTTCGCAGCGCGGTGTCTTGCTACTGGTGCCGCGCATGCAGCGCATGGTAGGCGTGAGTTGCTCTGTAGTCTCAACAGGTATCCAGCCCCCAGGCGCATCGGCGGCCTCTGCCCAATAGAATGAGACCCGGTACATGGCGCAACAGGCACCACAGTTCATGCAGGGCGATTCAGTGCTCACAGGGTCAAATCAGAGGAAACGATCCAGCAGCCGTCGGCTATGTTTATCCAGTTGGCTTACGTCTTTGATCAAAAACTGAATGCCGTGGTTGTCTGAGATCAATAGGTTGTTGCCACCCATGCCGTTAATACGGCGGATGTGTTCTTCACCCTTGAGCACCAGCTGCGTCTTGCCCTGTGCCGTTTCGATCTGCCAGGTACTGGGCGTATTGAACGATGACACACTCTCGATGCGGGTGATCACCGGCATGAATTCACGGGTCGCCAGCACTTCATCGACCAATACCCGGTCTTCGGCCTTGAGATCATTGATGGAATTAAGCCAAACGACTTCATGGCTTTCCGAATCCACGAGAGAAAAGCCATTGTCCGGATCAGAAAACGGGAAAGCCCGCACTGGCGTGACACGTTCGATGACTTCACCATCCGACCAGACCAGATCCAGATTACCGAAGGCGTCTTTACGCAGCTGGTAAGTGCGGTGAAAGCTCAGTAGATCATTCGTCATGGTTGCCTCCGAAGGCGCTCATGGCTGAAGCCTTGTCTTCCGCTTCTTGCCGGGCCTGTGTTTCCACCATGCGGCGGTAAGTGCCATCTTTGATCATCAGTTCGTCGTGCGACCCTTCTTCAATAATCTGCCCGCGATCCAGCACAATCAGCCGATCTGCCTTACGCAGCGTCGATAAACG
Organism: uncultured Dechloromonas sp.; assembly: GCA_964525545.1. Lineage (GTDB taxonomy): Bacteria > Pseudomonadota > Gammaproteobacteria > Burkholderiales > Rhodocyclaceae > Fluviibacter. Next base: position 43,784 of record CAZGHR010000002.1, on the reverse strand, counting down.
GTGAGCAATGGCGATGGTGGTACGACCCTGCACCAGGTTATCCAGGGCTTTCTGGATTTCCTTCTCGGTGGTGCTATCCACCGACGAGGTGGCTTCGTCCAGAATCAGGATTTGCGGATTAATCAGCAGGGCGCGGGCAATGGAAATGCGCTGACGCTCACCACCCGATAGGGCCTGACCACGCTCCCCCACCACTGAGTCGTAACCATGCGGCAGACGCAGGATGAATTCATGTGCGTGGGCGGCACGGGCGGCGGCCACAATCTCTTCTCGCGTGGCATTCGGTTTGCCGTAAGCGATGTTTTCGGCGATGGTGCCAAAGAACAGGAATGGCTCTTGCAACACCAGGCCGATGTGCTGGCGATATTCCGACACCGGAATCGAACGGATATCCGTGCCATCAATCTTGATGCTGCCCTCAGAGGCATCGTAGAAACGGCAGATGAGGTTGACCAGCGTGCTCTTACCCGAACCACTGTGGCCAACAAGACCAATCATTTCGCCGGGCTGAATATTAAGACTGACATCACGCAGCACGGCGCGATTACCGTAGCGAAAACCCACGCGGTTGATGTCGATGCGTCCAGAGACCTTCTCGATATGCACCGGATTGATCGGCTCCGGCACGCTCGATACATGATCCAGAATATCGAAGATGCGCTTGGCACCGGTTGCGGCCTTCTGGGTATGCGAGACGATGCGGCTCATTGAATCCAGGCGGGTATAGAAGCGGCCGATATACGCCAGGAAGGCCACCAACACGCCCACCGTAATATGGTGATGCGCGACCTGCCAGATGCCAAAGGCCCAGAGAATCAGTAGGCCAATCTCAGTGAGCAGTGTCACCGTCGGCGTGAACATACTCCAGACCTTGTTCACGCGGTCATTAATCGCCAGGTTGTGGGCATTGGCCGTACGGAAACGGTTGGATTCGCGTTGTTCCTGGGCAAAGGCCTTCACCACACGGATACCGGGAATGGTATCGGCCAGCACACTGGTCACTTCTGCCCACATGCGGTCAATCTTCTCGAAGCCAAAGCGCAGCTTGTCACGCACGATGTGGATAAGCCACATGATCATAGGCAACGGCGCCAGAGTGACCAGCGCCAGCCACGGGTCGATCGACACCAGAATGGCTGCCGTCATCAGGATCATGATCACGTCGGTGGCGAAATCCAGGGCATAGAGCGAGAGAAACACGCAGATGCGGTCTGACTCATTACCGATACGCGCCATCAGATCGCCAGTACGCTTGCCGCCAAAGTACTCCAGGGAGAGTTTGAGCAGATGGTCGTAGGTCGCGGTCCGCAGATCGGCGCCAATGCGTTCACTCACCAGCGCCAGAATATATGTACGCGCCCAGCCCAAGCCCCAGGCCACCAACGCACTGAGCAGCAACCCACTCAACAGCATGACGGTAAGACCAACGGGAATGTGCTTGCCATTCTGGAACGGAATCAATACCTTATCCATTAGCGGCATGGTCAGATACGGCGGCACCAGCGTGGCAGCCGTACCCAGCAGCGTCAGGACAAAGCCAATCAGCAGCTCTTTCTTATAGGGCCGAGCAAAACGCCAGAGACGCAGTAGCGTCCAGGTCGAGGGCGACGTCAGGTTTTCGCTATAGCAGGCCGGGCATTCATCCTGATCCGGCGGCAATGGTAGCCAGCAATTAGGACAAAGCGCCGCTTCTTCCGAGGCCTCTGGTTCGGCAACCGCTTCGCCGGCCTCAACTCGTTGTTTCTCACGAAGGCTATCCAGCTGACGCACCAGGCGCAACGCCGATGGGTTCTGCGCCAGCGTAAAGCGCCAGCAAGCCAGACGGCCTTCAGGTGACAAGAGATCCAGGGTGGCAATGCCAGCGTGATCACTGAGCTTTAAGGTCTGCTCCGCTGAAAGTGGCCATTGCGACCATTCACCGGTGTGCGATAGCGCGTACAAACCCTGATCAGTCAGACAGATCAGTCCACGGGCAAACTGCAACTGGTCATCCAGATCGGTTTCAATCGTGGCCAGAATGGTTTCGCTCTCAGCCAGGTGGGCATGCAGTGCAGGCATCCAGAACTCTGGCGTGCGGTGAACGTTTTGAGCAGTGCGCGAGGCCTGCGCGGAATTAGCGGGTAGATTCAATTGGTATGGTCTAACTGTAAGCGCGTTCCGGTGATCCGGAAAATTGGAATTCTGACAGATTAACGCATGGCTACGGGCTTTGGCTGACACCAGCGAGGCCTTTTATTAATAAAAACTGGTGAATGGTCATCCGTTATGATTCTGGTGCGTTATTGGCCTCAGATTCTGTTTACAATGGCGTAAGAAGAAACCAGATTTGCAGCTGCTTTGCCCGAACCGGGTCTTTCCGGACGGAACTTTGACACTCCTGTAGCCTAGATGAGTCATAAAACCATAAAAATCATCGACATCAAGTCGATTCGCGGTCCCAATATGTGGACCTACGTACCGGTTCTGGAAGCCTGGGTGGATATTGGCGATCTGGAAGACTTCCCCTCCGACAAGATTCCCGGCTTGCCCGAACGGCTGGTGGCATGGCTCCCCGGTTTAATGGAACATCGCTGCAGCTACGAGGAATACGGCGGTTTTGTGAAACGGCTCCACGAGGGCACCTGGCCGGCTCACATTATGGAACACGTGACGCTAGAGCTGCTCAGCCTGGCGGGCGTACCGGGTGGATTCGGTCGTGCACGCGATGGCAATCGCCGCAGCGTCTACAAAGTCATCGTGCACAACCTGCATGACGAAGTAACCCGTCTGGCACTGACCACTGGCCGCGACCTGATTATGGCCGCCATTGAAGACAAGCCTTTCGATGTGGCTGCCGCGGTTGAAGAACTGAAGGATCTGGCTGAAGACCGCCTGCTTGGGCCCAGCACCGGCAGCATCGTGAATGCCGCTATGGAACGCAAGATTCCCACCATGCGCCTGGCCGAAAACAACCTGGTGCAGCTGGGCTATGGCTCTAAGCAACGCCGTATCTGGACAGCAGAAACTGACCAGACCAGCGCCATTGCCGAAACCATTTCTCGCGACAAAGACCTGACCAAGAGCCTGCTCAAAGCCTGCGGTGTGCCGGTACCCGAAGGCGTGGTCGTAGAAACCGCTGATGACGCCTGGGAAGCAGCCGAAGATATCGGCCTGCCGGTGGTGGTGAAGCCATCTGATGGCAACCATGGCCGCGGCGTCTTTACCAATCTGATGACGGAAGCTGAAGTCCGGACGGCCTTCTCGGTCGCCGTTGACGAAGGCAGTAGCGTGATTGTCGAGCGCTTTATCCCGGGTAACGAACACCGCCTGCTGGTGGTGGGCGGCAAAATGGTTGCTGCAGCACGCGGCGACTTTGCGTTCGTTAAGGGCGATGGCAAATCCACCATCGAACAACTGATCGAAGTACAAATTAATAGCAGCCCGAGCCGTGGCCCTGCCGAAGAGAACACGCTGAATTTTGTGCGGATTGATTCTGCCGTTCGCCTGGAGCTGGAACGCCAGGGCATGAATGCCCAATCCGTACCGGCCGCTGGCCATGACGTACTCATCCAGCGCAATGGCAATGTCTCGATCGATATCACCGATGAAGTCCACCCGGAAGTCGCCCACGTGGTTGCGCTGGCTGCCCGTGTGGTGGGTCTGGATGTCGCGGGTATCGACCTAGTGGCTGAAGACATTTCCAAGCCGCTGGCTGAACAGCGTGGTGCCATTGTTGAAGTGAACGCCGGCCCTGGCCTGCTGATGCACCTGCGCCCCTCGGCCGGCACCCCCCGCCCGGTGGGCAACGCTATCGTAGATTATCTGTTCCCCCCTGGTGAAGACTTCAACCTGCCGATCATCGGTATTGCGGGTTCGCGTGGCAAAACGCTGGTATCGCAACTCATTGCCAGTCTGCTACAACTGACCAGCATGAATGTCGGCCTGGCCTGCAGCAAGGGCATGTATTTCAATCAGCGCCAGCTGGATGATCGTCACTGCGCCGATTGGGAAAGCGGCCACCGCCTGATGCTGAACCGTCAGGTCGATGTCGCCATTATCGAGAACGATAACCGCGGCATCCTGAACGATGGCCTGCCCTATGAGCGTTGCACCATCGGCGTGGTCACCAACTTGGACCCCACCGACACAGTGCCCGAATGCGCCATTAATGATGCCGAAGACATCTATAGGGTCATGCGTACGCAGATTGATGTGGTGCTACCGAGCGGCGTTGGCATCCTCAATGCCGATGATGCTGAAGTAGCTGACATGGCTCGCCTGTGTGATGGTGAAGTGATCTTCTTTAGCCGTTTTGGCGATGCACCCTGCCTGGCCGAACACCTGGCCAACAATGGTCGCGCCATCTTCAGCCGGGATGGCCAGATTGTTCTCGCCCGCGGCAACGATGTGCAGCCGCTGATGGCGATCAACAGTATTCCCCTGCTACAACTCCGCAACGATGCCCTCGAAAGCATTCTGGCGGCTGTTGCCGTAGGCGTTGCCATGAATCTCTCTCGCGAGATCATGAGCACGGGTATCCAAACCTTCAGTCATCTATAAACCATGGAAATCGTCCGTCTGCGCGCACTCCGCGGCCCCAACCTCTGGGGTCGTCACACCATGATCGAGGCGCTGATCAACTGTACTGAAGATGAATGCCAGATCACCAATCTGGCCGGCTTCGAGACCCGCTTACGTTCCCGCTTTCCGCAAATGGGCCCGCTCATTGCCGGTGGTCATAACGAGCCACTGACACTGGCACACGCCCTGGAAGTGGTTGCCCTCGGGCTGCAAGCGGCTGCGGGATGCCCGGTAACGTTTAGCCGTACCGTGCAAACGCCGGAAAAAGGCACCTACATTACGGTCGTTGAATACAGTGAGGAAGCCGTCGGCAAGCTGGCCTTCGAGCACGCCACACGCTTGTGCCAGGCCGCCCGTGAAGATCGCATGTTTGATCTGAACGCTGCGCTTCATGAATTAAACGAACTGGACGAAGATCTTCGTTTAGGGCCGAGCACCGGTTCCATCGTCAATGCCGCTGTTGCCCGGAACATTCCCTTCCGTCGCATGACCGAAGGCAGCATGGTGCAATTGGGCTGGGGCAGCAAACAGAAACGCATTCAAGCGGCCGAAACCAGCCATACCAGTGCGATCGCCGAATCGATTGCGCAAGATAAAGACCTCACCAAAACCCTGCTCTATTCCGCAGGCGTTCCCGTGCCACAAGGTCGCGTCGTTACCAAACTGGAAGATGCGCTAGCCGCCGCCGAATGGATCAAAGGCCCGGTGGTTGTTAAGCCCCGTGATGGCAACCAGGGCAAAGGCGTTGCCGTTAATCTGCAAACGCCTGAACAGATCACAGCGGCCTTTGAAGTTGCCTACAAGATTAGCGATGAAGTGATCGTCGAGCGTTTCCTGCCCGGCCACGACTTCCGTCTGTTGGTGGTGGGGAACGAACTCGTTGCCGCCGCCCGTCGTGATCCACCTTATGTGATTGGCGATGGTCAGCACACCATCCGCCAACTGGTCGATGTCATCAACAGCGACCCGCTGCGTGGCGATGGTCACGCCACCTCGCTGAGCAAGATCCGCCTGGATGCAATTGGTCTTGCCACGCTGGAAGAGCAACAGATGACACCGGAGTCGGTGCCACCGCGTGGGGTACGTATCAATCTGCGCAAGAATGCCAATCTCAGCACCGGCGGCACGGCCACCGATGTTACGGACGATGTGCACCCAGACATGGCGGCCAGTGCCGTCGCCGCGGCCCACATGGTCGGTCTGGATATCTGTGGTGTGGATGTGGTCTGTGACAGCGTCTACCGTTCGCTGCAGGAACAAGGTGGCGGTATCGTTGAAGTGAATGCAGCCCCCGGCCTGCGTATGCACCTGAGCCCGTCTTACGGCAAAGGCCGCCCGGTGGGTGAAGCCATTATCCGCCAGATGTTCGGCCCGGGTGAGAACGGCCGTATTCCGGTGGTCGCTGTTTCGGGTACCAACGGTAAAACCACCACCATCCGCCTGACGGCGCATCTGATCGCACAGACCGGCAAACGTATCGGGATGACCACGACGGATGGCGTCTACGCTAACGGTCGACTGATCGACACCGGCGATTGCAGTGGCCCGCGCAGTGCCCGCAACGTGCTGGGCCACCCGGATGTTGATGCCGCTGTGCTGGAAACCGCCCGTGGTGGCGTGCTACGCGAAGGTCTCGGCTTCGATCGCTGCGACGTGGCTGTGATCACCAACATTGGTGAAGGCGACCACCTGGGTATGAACTTCATCAATACCGCCGCCGAGTTGGCCGCGGTGAAACGCGTGATCGTGCAAAACGTGTCGGCCGAAGGTACTGCAGTGCTAAACGCTGCCGACCCACTCGTGGCGCGTATGGCCCGCTACTGCACGGGCAATGTGACTTTCTTTGCCGCCCAGAGCTCAGCGCATCCGGTGATGGCTAAGCATCGTGCCCAGGGGCATCGCGTGATCTACCGCGAAGATGGCGAAATCATTGCCGCTCAGGGCAAAGCCATGTTCCGACTGCCGCTGAAAGATATTCCGCTTACCGATAGTGGCCAGATCGGCTTCCAGGTAGAAAACGTCATGGCTGCCGTTGGTGCTGCCTGGGCGCTGGATATCCCATGGGAATCGATTGTTTCCGGCCTGGCAACCTTTATGAGTGATGCGGATACGGTGCCCGGCCGCTTCAACCGATTTGATTACAAAGGCGCAACGCTGATTGCCGACTACGGCCACAACCCGGATGCGATTCGTGCGCTAGCTGACACCATTCACGAAATGCCGGCCAAGCGCCGCTCTGTTGTTATCAGTGGCGCCGGTGACCGTCGTGATGATGACATTCGTCGTCAGACGCGCATTCTCGGCAACGTTTTTGACTACGTGGTGCTTTACGAAGATGCCTGCCAACGCGGCCGCAGCGAAGGCGAAGTGGTCAAGCTACTCCGCGAAGGCCTGGACGAGGCCCATCAGGTCAAAGAGATCGATGAAATCAAAGGTGAGTTCCTTGCCATTGATCAAGCGCTCTCTAAACTGGAACCAGGTGATATATGTCTGATTCTGGTGGACCAGGTGGAAGAAGCGCTCGCCCACATCCAGAAACGCGTCGCCGAAGCCAGCGCTTAACGCTTGATCTAAATCCGCTCGAGAATCACTGCCAGTTCAAAGAGCCCATTTTTATGTGGCACCTGGGTTAATGCGCCTACGGGCCAGCGCCAATGGCGCTGGTCAAACAACGCATGCATGGCATTGATATCACAATGGAACGGCGGCCCTTCAACTAAGCCTTCCTGGCTTCCCGGGCGCGCCACCTGCATGAAGAGCGCATACAAATGCCCACCCGGTCGGATCCACCGAGCCAGCTGATGACTATAAGCAACCCAGGAGTCCGGGTTTAACGCGCATAGACAGGTTTGCTCATAGACAGCATCAAACGGCTGGTCAGGCGTGTAGGTTAAAACATCGGCCTGAACCACTGCTGCCGACAAACCAGCCGCCTGCAATCGCTGTTGTGCCTCTGCCACTGCTGCAGGTGTGTAATCCAGCCCTGTCACATCAAAACCCGCTGCGCTAAGCGCGGCAACTTCCCACCCTTTGCCGCAACCAGGCACGGCGACTCTGGGGCTTTTCTGTGCATTTAATAGACCATCTGCCAGCCAGTGCATCAGCTGCGGGCTGGCTTGACCTCGATCCCAACCGGTTTGTTGAGTTTCAAACTTTTCTTGCCAGAAATGAGGTGATAGTTGTGTCATGGATTGATTTTAACGCAAGCGCCGCCGCCGAATGTTCAAACACCCGGAGATGACGGGATGCACGCTCTCCGGTACGATATCACTTATGAGTTTTTGTAACTTTCGTGCCCAATCGGTTGCCTGATGGCACAGTCCAGTCGGCTCTCTTTCTTGATGAGGCAGTACGCTTTATGGCGTCATGTAGAAGCACATCCGCTGACGGCTAGCGGACTGGCAGTTTCATGCCTGGCTGTGGTGTTGCTATTTCTGAGTGGACTGCATGATGTAATCAGCGGTAGCGCAGATGCAAATGTGCGATATGCACTCTGGGGTGGATTTGCTGGATTTGCGCTCACGACGCTAGGCGCGTTCCCCGGGTTTATTCTAAAAAGTCTGCCGCAACGGATTGAAGACACATTGCTTGGGTTGGCTGCCGGCATGATGCTTGCCGCAAGTTCGTTTTCTCTGATTCTTCCCGGCATTAAAGCCGGTGAAGCACTGACCGGAAGTGCTTTTATCGGTGCAGCCACTGTGGTTCTAGGCATGTCACTCGGTGTCATGCTGATGCTGGGCATGGATGAATTTACCCCACACGAGCATTCTAAAACTGGCACCTTCGGCCCAGATTCTCATCGGGTGAGTCGTATCTGGCTTTTTGTGCTGGCTATTGCCTTACACAATCTACCCGAAGGAATGGCGATCGGCGTGAGCTTTGCCCAAGGTGATTTACAGGTGGGCATACCACTCACGTCTGCGATTGCCATGCAGGATATTCCCGAAGGCCTCGCTGTGGTGATGGCGCTACGTGGCGTTGGATACAGCCCCTTAAAATCCGTAGTAATCGCCTCACTGACTGGCCTACTTGAACCTTTGGGTTCCATCATCGGCATCACACTCTCCAGCGGATTGGCGATCGCCTATCCTATTGGCCTTGGTCTAGCAGCTGGCGCAATGATTTTTGTTGTGTCGAATGAAGTGATTCCCGAGACACATCGCAATGGCCACCAGAAGTTCGCTACTATCGGTCTGGTTGCTGGCTTCGCTTTGATGATGACGCTTGATACCGTACTTGGCTAATATGCAAACACCAGCGCTTGTCTCCCGCAATCTCTCTTGCATTCGTGGCAAGCAGACCTTGTTTCAAGGCTTAGACCTGCAACTTGATAGCGGGCAATGGCTTTACCTGCAAGGTGAAAATGGCGCCGGCAAGACCAGCCTACTACGCATACTGGCGGGTCTAACCTTGCCAGCTGATGGCGACGTGCTATGGCAAGGTTCGCCTATCAGCAAACAACGTAGTCAGTATCATCAGGATCTACTTTACATCGGCCATCACGCCGGCCTGAAAGAAGACCTCACGCTCACCGAAAACCTGCAGGCGCTGTGCCGCATGGATGGCCTGCGGATCAATGATGCAGACATCCGTGAAGCCCTTACCCACATGGGTCTGGCCAAACGCCAGCATTTACCGGCACGCGTACTGTCAGCGGGGCAGAAACGTCGTGGCTTACTTGCCCGAACCCTGTTACGCCCAGCCAAACTATGGATTCTGGATGAGCCGTTTAATGCACTCGACGTTAATGCCATCGCTGACGTGCAGAATCTGCTCAAGGCGCATCTTGCTAAAGGTGGCATGTTGGTGCTTACCAGCCACCAGACACCCGACCTGGGCACAGATGCCCACGGCTTTGTACTGAATCTATCGGGGAGCCGCTGATGCCCGTGCTTTCCGCCTATTTTGCCGCTCTACATCGGGACTTACTGCTTGTGATGCGGCGTAAGACCGAAGTGCTCACTGCGCTCTTCTTCTTCGTGATTGTGACGACCTTACTGCCCCTCGGGATAGGACCAGAACCAGATCTTCTACGCAAAATTGCGCCGGGTGCCATGTGGATTGCCGCACTGCTTGCTACGCTTCTCGGATTGCAACGTCTCTTTGCTGCTGACTATGCAGACGGCACGCTGGAGCAAATGGTGCTGTCTCCAGAGCCGCTCACTATTCTCGTTGCCGGCAAAATTACCGCGCACTGGCTGGTCTGCGGTTTACCGCTAGTCTTGCTGGCGCCGGTGATTGGTCTGCAATTCGACTTACCGGCAGATGCCATAGGCATCCTGATGCTGACTTTATTGATTGGTACACCGTTGTTGTCACTGCTGGGGGCCATTGGTGCCGCACTAACGCTGGGCGCTCGTGGTAGTGCCTTGCTGGTTTCTTTACTCGTACTGCCGCTTTACATACCCACGCTGATTTTTGGGGCAGGCGCTGTCGAGTCCTATATTGCCGGCCTGGGTGCTATGGGACACTTCTCCCTGCTGGGCGCACTACTTATTCTGGCAGCCGCCTTTGCACCCTGGGCAACCACTGCAGCGTTACGCATCTCATTGGAATAAAATAGCAGCATGATCAACTGGTTCAAATACAGCGCCCCCAGCACCTTCTACCCGCTGGCAGGCAAACTGATTCCGATTTTCTGGGCACTGGCTGCCGTTTTAGGCGCCATCGGCCTGTATATCAGCTTTTTTGTTGCGCCGACCGATGCGCAACAGGGTGAAGGCTATCGCATCATTTTTATCCATGTACCCGCCAGCTGGATGTCGATGTTCATCTACTGCATCATGGCTTTCTGGTCTTTGCTTGGCCTGACTTTTAATACCCGCCTATCTGGCATGATGACCAGCGCCTTAGCGCCGACAGGGGCTTTGTTTGCCTTTCTGTCGCTCTGGACTGGCGCACTCTGGGGTAAACCTATGTGGGGCGCCTGGTGGGTATGGGATGCACGGCTCACCTCCGAACTCATTCTGTTTTTTCTCTATATCGGCTTCATGGCACTACAGGCTGCGATTGACGACCCACGCCGTGCGGACCGGGCGGGCGCCCTACTTTCCCTCGTGGGTGTAGTTAACGTACCGATCATTTACTTCTCGGTGAAGTGGTGGAACACCTTGCATCAAGGGGCATCGGTTTCCCTGACCAAATCTCCCAGCATGGCTAGCACCATGCTCTGGGGGATGCTGATTATGGCCTTGGCCTTCTGGGCCTACACGATTGCAGTTGCCTTGATGCGTGCACGCACCATCATGCTGGAGCGTGAAGCCAATACCGAATGGGTACAACACCTGTCTGATGTGAAGGAGGTCGCATAATGCAGTGGCAATCAATCAGCGACTTTTTCGCTATGGGCGGCTATGGTCTATACGTCTGGGGAAGCTTTGGCGTATGCGCCATCACGATGATTGCTGAACCCCTACTGGTAAAGCATCGGCGCAAGCAAGCACTTAAAGACATCCGAAATAACTACCTGTTGTGATTCTCTTAAAATGAAACCACGTCACAAACGATTTGCTCTGATCATTGGCGCGCTTGCTGTTATTGGTGTTGCCGCTACACTGATTCTTAACGCTTTTGAAGAAAACTTGGTGTTCTTCTTCACACCCACACAGGTTGCTGCTGGTGAAGCACCCAAGAATCGCGCCTTCCGGATTGGCGGCATGGTTAAAGAAGGTAGTGTGCAGCGCGACGGCGTGAATGTACGCTTTGTTGTTACGGATACCGCCCACGACATTCCGGTCACCTATACAGGCATCCTGCCTGATCTCTTTCGTGAGGGCAAAGGCGTTGTCGCTCAGGGAAAACTAGAGGATGCGGGCACAACACCAAGCTTTAAAGCGTCAGAGGTTCTTGCAAAGCATGATGAGAACTATATGCCGCCAGAAGCCCAACAGGCCCTGGACAAAGCGGCTGTAGAAAAGGCTTCTAAAACCCTGAAATAATTCACTGCTGCATAACACCATGAAGAAAGGGAGCCTATGGCTCCCTTTGCATTACTGCTGACGCGTAGCCACTACTTCATGCGGGCTCGCGCTTCGCTAATGTTCTCCTGAACGAACTTGGCTTCAGGTGAATCCGGGGCGACCAATTTGAGAATGCGCTCCCAGTAGCTGATGGCCTGTTTGTAATTGCCTTCGTCGAAAGCCAGACCGCCCGCCAGGAACAGCACTTTGGGATCCTGGCTGCCTTTTTGCAACGCATTGTTGATCCAGGTCTGAGCGCCTTTAAGATCACCGGTGGCGGCCAAGGCTTCGGCATAATCTGCCATGAGCTGTGGTTCCTGCTTGATCAGCGGCAGAATATGTCCAAAGGCTTTAACGGCGTCATCCGGACGATTCATCACCATATAGGCGCGTGCCAGTAGCTGCCACCCCGCTGGATCATCTGGATTGGCATCCATCTTGGCCTGAAGGCGCGCCACCATAACATTCGGATCAGGGGCAGGTTTAACGTTAGCCGGATTCAGCGCGGCAAGGTTGCCCACTTTAAGATAGACCAATCCACCGCCAATAGGGATCAGCGCCATAAGCAACCAGAGCAGCCAACGACCTGTTACCTGCTTTTGCACAGGGGCCACGCCATCTGCTGGGATTATTGCCGGCGTATAGTCTGGTTCGTCGATCAGACCCCGGCGGCTCCGACGTCGCAAGAAAACGACCAGGCCAATGAGCCCGCCTGCCAACAAGACAAAGGGACCTACCCACAAGAATAGCGTGGTACTTTTGAAGGGCGGGTCATAAAGCACATAGTCGCCATAACGGCTCACAAGAAAATCAATGATTTCCTTATCTGACTTGCCTGCCTCGATAAGATGACGCACTTCGCGGCGCAAATCCTCTGCCAGTTCAGCCCGCGAACCCGCCAGCGATTCGTTCTGGCACACCAGACAACGCAGGTTTTCTGAAATAGCATTGAGGCGCTTTTCAACGACCGGATTCTGGGCAAGCGGTTGCGCCTCGGCAGCGTAAGCGGCACCGGCTGTGACCAACCATATTGCAACAAAAAGCTTGAAGAACCCTTTCATTATTTGAGTCCTTTGAGCATTGGATCAATCAGCGTCTGCACCACTTCCGGCGTCACCGGCCCCACATGCTTGTATCGGATCACGCCGGCCTGATCAATGACATAGGTTTCCGGAACGCCATAAACACCATAATCAATCCCGACACGGCCGTCAGCATCAAAGGCCGAGAGCACATAGGGATTGCCATGCTTTTTAAGCCAGGCCAGAGCATCCGGCCGTTGATCTTTGTAATCCAGGCCGATAAGCGGTACATCAGGGTGAGTGCGCGCAAATTCAACCAGCACCGGATGCTCTTCCCGGCAGGACACACACCACGAGGCCCAGACATTTAGCAACCAGACGCGCCCTTTGAGATCTTCCGGTGCAAAGGTCTGTTTAGGATCCTGCAGCTGAGGCAGATCAAACGTGGGTGCCGGTTTACCCACCAGCGGCGATGGCACGTAGCGCGGGTCTTTAGTCAGCCCTTTGCCTAGAAAAAATACCAGAACCGCGAAAGCCAGCAGAGGAAGGAGGAACCACCAGAAACGTTTCATCAGGATGCTACTTTCTCTTCATGAATGTCGCTGCTATCTTCATCAGCGTCAGTCGATTTACGTACACGGTAGCGGCGATCCGATGCGGCAAGCATGCCGCCCAGTGCCATCAGGGCACAACCTGCCCAGATCCAGCTCACAAATGGTTTGTAATAAACCCGAACAGCCCAGGCATTATTACCGGTAGGCTCCCCCATCGAGACGTAAAGATCTCGCGTAATGCTGCTGTCGATACCCACTTCCGTCATCGGCATAGTGGAAGAGAAGTACGTACGCTTTTCGGTATAAAGCGTACCCGTCGTTTTTCCGGGTTGATCCTGCGGGCCATAAATCACTTCACCCCGAGCGCCTTCATAATTGGGGCCCTGAACTGGCGTCACGCCTTTAAGGGTCAACTGAATATTATGAATAGAAACCGTATCACCCGGTGCCATGCTGACATCACGCTCCACCTGATAGCTACTGACGAAGGTGACACCAACTACAAACACAGCCAAACCTAGATGCGCAGATTGCATGCCCCAGAAGGCACGCGGTGGCCAACTGGTTTTAACGCGCACAAACACCTGTCGCACCACGCCCGCCATAACCCAAACAGCCAGCCCGGCCCCCACTGCCACCATAGGTCGCCAACTACCCATGAGTAGCGGCAAGACGATGGCAGCAATGATTGCCAGCACCGCTTCAACACGCAGGCTTTTAAGCAAGGGCATGAGCTGATCCTGCTTCCAGCGGGCTACCGGGCCCAAAGGCAGAAGTAAAAGCAGCGGCAGCATAATCGGTACAAACACCGCATTAAAGTACGGCGGACCGACCGAGAGTTTGCCCAGATTCAGAGCGTCGATGACCATGGGATACACCGTACCCAACAGAACAGCACCCATACCCGCCAGCAGCAGCACATTATTAATAAGCAGTAGTGTTTCCTTAGAAACCAGCGCGAAGGCACCACCACGACCAACTGTGGGTGCCCGCCAGGCAAACAGAGCCAGAGAACCACCCACTACAATAGCCAGGAAAACAAGGATGAAAATACCGCGTGCTGGGTCAGCAGCAAACGCATGCACGGAAGTTAATACGCCCGAACGAACGATAAAGGTGCCAAGCAGCGAAAGCGAAAACGCACCAATCGCCAAGAGCACGGTCCAGTTCTTGAAGCTGCCACGCTTTTCAGAAACGGCCAGCGAGTGAATCAACGCCGTGCCCACCAGCCAGGGCATAAACGAGGCGTTTTCTACCGGATCCCAGAACCACCAGCCGCCCCAACCTAATTCGTAATAGGCCCAGTTTGAACCCAATGCAATACCGATAGTCAGAAAGATCCAGGCAGCCAGTGTCCATGGACGTGACCAGCGTGCCCAGGTGGTATCTAAACGACCTGCCAGCAATGCTGCGATTGCAAAAGCAAAGGCGACCGAAAAACCCACATAGCCCATATAGAGCATGGGTGGATGGTAGACGAGCCCCGGATCCTGTAACAACGGATTGAGGTCACGACCCTCCATCACGGCCGGTAACAGCCGTGTAAACGGGTTAGAGGTGAACAGAATAAAGAGAATAAAGCCAAAACTCACCAGACCAAGCACACCCAGCACACGGCTGACCATATCGGCAGGCAACGTCCGCGAGAACATGGCCACGGCGCCTGTCCAGGCGGTGAGCATGAATACCCACAGCAATAAGGAACCTTCGTGACCGCCCCAAACCGCACCAAATCGGTACTGTAACGGCAGCTTCGAGTTAGAGTGCCCCGCCACATAGGCTACCGAAAAGTCGTTGGTAACAAAACTCCAGGTCAGGCAAAAGAAAGATGCCGCCAGCAGGCTAAACAGGATGAGCGCTAAAGGTTTGGCAAGACGCACCCAGGACGGCACAGCTAATTGCGGGCCGGCCAGACCTAGAATCGATAACGACAAGGCGACAAAAAGCGACAGCGACAAGGCGAGCTGGCCTAGTTCAGGAATCATTCTTAAACCCTTTACAACCGATGTCGACTATCGCCGGTAAAACCCCGGTAATTGCATGGACACTTTACGTTTATTGAAGCCATGATGCTAATGGAGGCGGCTTCCGGATGCAAGTCGGGAGAACAGGGTAAACTCCCGACAACACAAGGATATCGGCATTTTGCTGAGCCTTTCCAACCCCACTTTCCTAGATATCGACATGGTTTGGGCTTTTGCCACTGATTCCACCTGGATTTATCTCATTCATCCGCTGATCGTATTGCTTTTTGCTTTACGCATTATCTGGGTGCGCCGACCACCGGGTGTCGCCATGGCATGGATTCTGATCGTAACGATCATGCCGGTTGTAGGCATTAGCGCTTACCTATTAGTGGGCGAACGTCCTATCGGCCGTGAACGTCGTCGTCGCATTGAAGAAATTGCACCAGCCTACTTTCAGATGACCGACCTATTTGATGCCCGGTTTTCTGAAACGACCCAGCATATCGACAACAAGTTTCGAGCGATGGCTGTGCTGGCAGAAAACCATGGGGGCATGCCCCCGGTTCCGGGCAATGCCCTAGCGCTTTACTCGGATGCACAAACCATCTTGCACGGCATGATTACCGACATCGATGCTGCCCGTACACGCTGTGATCTGGAGTTTTATATCTGGAACCCCGGTGGCACTGCTGATCTAGTCGGTGAGGCGCTCATTCGTGCTGCTAACCGGGGTGTTGCTTGCCGTGTTTTACTCGATGAACTTGGCAGCAGTGGCTTCTGGAAGAGTGATTGGCCAAAACGCCTGCAGGCAGGTGGCATCAAACTGGTAAAGGCCTGTGCCATTCATCCACTAAAGCTTCAGTTTGGACGCGCCGATTTGCGGTTGCATCGCAAGATCGTGGCCATCGACCAGCATATCGCCTGGACAGGCAGCCTGAACCTCGTGGATCCGGCATTCTTCAAACAGGATGCCGGCGTTGGGGAATGGGTCGATGCCATGACGCGTGTTGTCGGCCCTGCTGCGCTTGCGCTAACCACGGTATTCGAAGGTGATTGGGCCATCGAAAGCGGCAACATCGCAGGATTTAGCCAGTTTCTGGAACACATGCGGGCAACACCGATACCAGAAGCCGCTGGCGATCTAAGGCTACAGGTTGTACCGACTGGCCCGAGCTACAAAAGTGGCAACATGTCGCATATGTTATTAAGCGCCGTGCTCGATGCGCGCAAAGAAGTGGTTTTGACCACCCCTTACTTTGTGCCGGATGAAGCGCTGTTCCAGGCATTACAGACAGCTGCCTGTCGTGGCGTTGATGTCACGCTGATTGTGCCGCAACGTGTCGACTCCAAACTGGTACGCTACGCCAGTCGAAGTTACATGGACGACCTGCTTTCGGTGGGCGTTAAGATTCAGCAGTTCACCGGTGGCCTGCTTCACACCAAGAGCATGGTGGTTGACCGTGAATTCACTATCTTCGGATCGGTGAATCTGGATATGCGCAGCCTGCGTCTGAACTACGAAATCACCCTGATGATCTACGATGCCGGTTTTAGCGAGCAGGTGCGTGCATTGCAGGATAAATACCTCGCCCGCTCTATCCCGATCGATCCTGTTGCCTGGGCCGATCGTCCGTTACGAGAGCGCCTCAAAGAAAACGCTGCCCAGCTTATGGCGCCTCTACTCTAATTAAAGACTCTCATGCTTAGCTATCGTCACGCATTTCACGCCGGCAACCCGGCGGATGTACTCAAACACCTCGTCTGGATTCAAGTTCTCGATTACTTCACCCAGAAAGATAAACCCTTCATGGTGCTCGATACGCATGCGGGTGCAGGGATGTATCTGGTAGAAAGCGACATGGCACGTAAAACCGGTGAATGGTCTACGGGCATCGGCAAATTATGGGAACAAGCTGATGCGGACTTACCCGAATCGGTGTTGCGATATCGTCAAGTGGTTAAGGCTGCGAACGCAAGCCCGGCATTGAAGCACTATCCGGGTTCTCCATGGATCTCGGGCTACTGCACACGCCACGCCGACGTACTGCGTTTCTTCGAGCGGCACAGTACCGATGCACCGCTACTGGCACAAGCCTTACGCTTTGTGCAAAAGCGCACGCAGATCAATGTGGCGGATGGCCTTGCCGGCCTCAAAGCCCTAATGCCGCCACCGCAGCGTCGGGCTGCAGTGCTCATTGACCCTTCCTACGAAGACAAAGCCGACTACGGCAAAGTCGTTGCCGGCCTACGCGATGCTGTTCAACGTTTTGCAACGGGGACCTATGTGCTCTGGTATCCCATACTCGCCCGTCGCGAAGCCGTCGAACTACCAGACCGTTTGGTCAAACTGGGGCTACCGAGCTGGCTCCATGTCACCCTATCAACCCAGCCCCCCGCGAGCGATGGCTTGGGCATGACGGGCAGTGGCTTGTTTGTGGTTAACCCGCCGTGGACCTTGCCACAGACACTAGAAGCCACACTGCCCTGGCTCGCCGAAACACTTGGTGAAAGCGGCAATGGTCATTTCACTCTGGACTGGCAGATTCCCTGACCATTAAACGCAATCAGGATTTGGCGGTTTTAGCTTCCAGCGCTTCCCAGCTTTCAAGCAAGACCAACAACTCTTCTTCGATCGCTGCCAATCGGCTGGCTATGGTCTGACCAGCGGATGGATCCGTTGCAAAGATTGTCGGGTCGTTCAACTTTTCAAGTAATGCGGCTTGCTCTGTTTCGAGGGCTTCGATTTTCCCAGGCAACGCATTGAGCGCCTGCTGTTCTTTATAGCTTAACTTGGCAGTGCGACTACCGGTCGCAGCCGGTGTGTCTGTAGGTTTCGCGGGCAATTTCGCAGCGACAGATTTTTCGGTGGTTCTGGTTTGGCCCGCATGCCAGGCTGCCCAGTCACTATAACCACCGACAAACTCACGCCACTGACCATCCCCCTCGGCCGCAATCACCTGCGTAACCACATTGTCGAGGAAGCTACGGTCATGACTGACCAATAGCAAGGTGCCTTGATAATCCTGTAAAAGACTTTCAAGCAACTCGAGCGTATCGATATCCAGATCGTTGGTGGGCTCATCCAGCACAAGAATATTAGCCGGGCGGGCAAAGAGACGTGCCAGCAGGAGACGGTTCCGCTCGCCGCCGGAGAGTGACTTAACCGGGGAACGTGCACGCTGTGGCGAGAAAAGAAAGTCGCCCAGATACGTCATCACATGTGTACGTTTACCCGCTACTTCCACGTAATCCGAGCCCGGAGAAATGACTTCATGCAATGGTGCTTCAGGATCTAAGGCCGTACGGAACTGATCGAAGTAAGCGACCTGCTGCTTGGTGCCGCGCTTAACAGTGCCGCTATCCGGTTCGATTTCACCCAGAATCAGGCGCAGCATCGTGGTCTTACCGGCGCCATTAGGGCCGATCAAACCCACACGATCACCCCGCATAATGCGACCACTAAAGTTATCAATGATCTTACGGCCTTCGTACGACTTAGATACATTGATCAGATCTGCCACCAGGGCGCCTGACGTATCCCCCGAATCCACACGCATTGCCACCTGCCCCTGCTGATTGCGTCGGGCAGCACGTTCCGCACGTAACTGATCAAGCCGCTGCACACGGAATACGGCACGTGTACGACGCGCTTCAACGCCCTTACGGATCCAGATTTCTTCCTGCGCCAGTAACTTATCGGCACGCGCCTGTTCCAAGGATTCTTCGTGCAGACGCTGGGCTTTACGTTCCTGGTATTTGCTAAAAGAGCCGGGATAGCTACTCAATAGCCCACGGTCTAATTCAACAATGCGCGTCGCCAAACGGTCCAGGAAACGCCGGTCGTGGGTAATAAACAACAAAGCCACGTTACGCGCCAGCAACAGATTCTCGAGCCAATCAATGGCAGCAATATCCAGATGGTTAGTCGGCTCATCGAGCAACAGCACATCGGGCTCGCAGACCAAACCGCGCGCTAACGCCACACGTTTCTTCTGCCCGCCCGACAAATCATCAATACGGGCATCCGGATTCAGATGAAACTCTGCGATGACACGTTCTGCCAGCGCGTTCTGTTGCCAGGCATCGGTAACTTCCAGCTCATGCTGCAATCGGGCCAACTCGTCGAGGGCTGCAGCGCGCTCAGCTTCCGGCATTTCGGCCAACCGATGAGACAGATCGTGATAACCCGCCAACAAGCGCGACTGCTCACCCAAACCCCCAACGACTGCATCGAAAACAGATGCACCAGGTTCAAATTCTGGCTCCTGTGCCACATAGGTAATACGCAAATCCGGTGCTTTCCACACCTGGCCATCATCCAGCGCCCGCAAACCGGCGATCGCTGCCAGCAAAGATGATTTACCCGTGCCGTTACGGCCAATGAGCGCTACGCGCTCACCCGCATCGATCTGAAACTCCACATGATCTAACAACGGCACATCGCCATAGGCCAAGCAACCTGCATTAACTGACAGCAAGGGCATATCAATACCCCGTCAATCGTTTGAGATCGGCCAGCACTTCGGCGCTATGCCTAGAGACCGACACATCGGTATAAACCTTGGCAATACGGCCATCCGGATCAATCAGATAGGTGTACCGACGCGGAAACCCAGTAATGCCGAGATTCATCCAGGCACCGTATTGACGGGCAAAATCACCCGCCGCATCCGACAACAGCGGAAACGGCAAATGGAATTTCTGGGAGAACGCGGCATTTGTCACTGGCTTATCCGCACTAATACCGACAAGCACAACGCCCTTTTGTTGAAAGCTTTGCCAATCATCTCGGAAGTTGCATGCCTGACGTGTGCAACCCGGGGTATCGGCCTTCGGATAAAAATAGAGAACCACCCAATGACCACGGTAATCAGCCAGTTTGTGTCGCACCCCTCGGGTATCTGCTAGATCAAAGCCCGGTGCAGGCGCACCAACCGCCGGAAGGCTACCATCCCCCGCTTTAGCACTAGCCTGCGAGCGCCATAGCCAGAATAGAAGCCCAATAACGACCAGAGTGATGAGATATTTCATAAAAGAGGGATCCGCTAAGTGGGCCAACTGGCGTCCCCGAGAGGAATCGAACCTCTAATCTTCCCTTAGGAGGGGAAAGTTATATCCATTTAACTACGGAGACGGCAGCCAGAATTATACCGACTAGCCACAGTTCAGCATGCATGAAGCTACTCTGTGCCAGCCTTTATAAGAACTAATTGTCAGGCGCCAAAGGCTACTCGAACTATAATCGCCGAGTTAACGCTAACCCACAAAACTATGCAGATAATCAAACGATTATTGTTGTTGTATATCGGGCCGTTCCCAGCGGTGCTGCTCGGCTGCATTGTCGCGACCCTTTTTTTTGCCGCAGAACGGAATCTGCTGTCTAACGATGTCATCGGTGGCCTAGCGGCGCTGATGACCACCGGCTACATACTGACCAGCTTTGGCAACCACCTACCCATACTCAATCGTCTGGGCGGATCGTCACTACTTTGTGTTCTTGTGCCGTCATTATTTCTCGGATATCACTTGATTCCGATTGATGCCGTTACCAGCATTAATAGTGCGATGGATGAAGACAATATCCTCTATCTGTACATCGCCAGCCTGGTCGTCGGCAGTATCCTAGGGATAGACCGACGTATGATGCAACGGCATATTCTGGTGCACAGAGTTTCAATACGGTTTCTGCCCCTCATCTGCGGATCTATCGGGGCCTGTATCGTGGCGCCCTTGGTGGGTATGCTGTTTGGGCTTAATCCTTGGCATAGCTTTCTTTTTATCGTCACACCGATTCTGAGCGGCGGTCTCGGTGAAGGCATTCTGCCACTTGCTCTGGCCTATTCTGAAATCACCGACAAATCCCGCGTAGAACTCAGTTCGCTGATGATTCCTGCCGCACTGATTGCCAATTTATTTGCAATTGTGGCTGCCAGCGCCCTCAGCCGCCTAGGAGAACGTTACCCTGAATTAAACGGCAGCCGCCATGCATTAGCGGGTACAACTCCGCCGCCACATATTGAAGAAGACAAACCGATCAACATTGACCTCATGGCAGCAGGCTTGTTGATTATCTGTGCGATGTACACGTGCGGCAGGCTGCTCTCTCCCTTCTTTAGCCTGCCGGCCACCATTGTCATGATCATTCTGGTCGTGGTGCTTAAGTTCTTTAAACTCATTCCCGAGCCTATAGAAGCAGGGGCCTTTCAGGTTTACAAAGCCATCTCTAAGGCACTGACACCGGCTTTTCTGGTAGGCCTGAGTATTCTGTATATTCCCTGGGATGTACTGATCAGCATTCTGAGACCGGGCTATCTGGCCGTATGCATTAGTACCGTTTTCACTATGACAGGCATCGGCTTTCTGGTAAGCAGGTTGCTAAATCAACAACCCATCGATACAGCGATTATCTGTGCCTGCCACAGCGGTTTTGGTGGCGGGGGCAACATGGCGATTCTCTCAGCCGCCAAACGACAAAACCTAATGCCCTTTGCAGAAATTGCCACGAGCCTGGGTGGCGCCATCATGGTCATCATGGCTACCCTGTTGCTCCGGGCAAGCTGGCCCGCCCTGCAGGGGATGCTTTAAGTACTACCTGGAGCGATGGTCAAAGCACCATCTTGGGGATGCCGCCTTGGCAACGCACCAACGAAGTGCGGCGCACATAACACCAAACGAGGCTGCGCCCATTCATAGCGCACCAATATTTCTTAGCACACACCAAATTCTGGCACGATTCTTGTATTGATCTACTTGTAGCCCATTAGGATTTACGAGGAAGATCATGTTTGACGAAATGCTGCTAGAAAACGGTTCAGTCCGTCCACATTATCAAGGATTCGAGACCTGGAAGTCTGCACGCGAGTCTGGTTACCTGGAAACCAAGAAAGCAGAGGCCGACCACTTATTCCGACAAGTCGGCATTACATTTTCTGTTTATGGTGACGATGTCGGTACCGAACGGCTGATTCCCTTTGATTTAGTCCCACGCATCATTCCTGCCGCTCACTGGGCTCGACTCGAGAAAGGCCTTGCCCAACGCGTTCAGGCCTTGAACCTCTTCTTGAAAGATGTCTATGGCCGCGGGGATATCCTTCGAGCCGGCATTATTCCCGCCAATCGGGTACTTGGTAACACTCAGTTTCGGAAGGAGATGCTGGATCTGAATCTGCCTTCAGGCATTTATTCGATGATTGCAGGCATTGACCTAGTCTGCGTTGGCGAAGATGAATGGTATGTCCTAGAAGACAATCTCCGGGTCCCGTCTGGTGTGTCTTACATGCTAGAAAACCGCAAGATGATGATGCGGTTGTTTCCAGACTTATTCAGCGCACACCGGGTTGCCCCTGTAGCGCACTATCCCGATCTGCTTTTGGAAACTTTACGCCAAGGCGCTCCTGATGCACTGGAAGATCCAACAGTGGTGGTTCTTACCCCTGGCTTGTACAACTCTGCGTACTTTGAGCATGCATTCCTCGCGCAACAAATGGGAGTTGAATTGGTTGAAGGCAAAGATCTTGTTGTTGAAGATGACACGGTCTACATGCAAACAACCCACGGCAAGAAGCGTGTTGATGTCATTTACCGCCGGATTGACGATGACTATCTCGACCCAGAGGTATTCAACAAAGATTCCATGCTTGGCGTTCGCGGTCTGATGCGCGCTTATCGTGCTGGTCGCGTCACACTTGCCAACGCGGTTGGCACCGGGGTTGCCGATGACAAATCGATTTACCCGTATGTTCCGGAAATGATCCGTTTCTACCTAGGCCAGGAACCGATTCTGCATAATGTGCCGACTCACATCTGCTCAGAAAGCGACTCTCTCAAATACGTACTTGATAACCTGGAAAAACTGGTTGTTAAGGAGGTTCATGGTGCAGGCGGCTACGGCATGTTGATTGGACCATCCGCATCTAAAGCCGAGATTGCCGATTTTCGTGCCAAATTGATTGCTCAGCCAGATGCTTATATTGCTCAGCCAACGCTATCGCTATCAACTTGTCCGACGATGGTAGAAAAAGGCATTGCGCCACGTCATATCGACTTACGTCCATTCGTACTAAGCTCACCGAGTGGTATTCGAATGGTACCTGGCGGCCTAACCCGGGTCGCACTCAAAGAGGGGTCGTTAGTGGTCAACTCCTCTCAGGGCGGCGGCACTAAAGATACCTGGGTTGCCGCCGATTAAACACTCATTAATCTATTTTATTGCAGCCGTAAAAACTTAAGGAAGTCTCATGCTTTCCCGCACCGCTGATAGTCTGTACTGGATGGCACGCTACACCGAGCGTGCCGAAAACACAGCCCGATTGATCGACATCGGTCTGCAGCAATCTCTATTGCCCGGCCAACAACGAGAGGCAGAAGCGAGCCTCGCCGGGATGTTAGGCCTCGCTGAGTTGCTACCCATCTATCAGAAAAAATTTGGTGATGTAAATCCGGAGTCTGTCATCCGATTCATGGTGCTTGATGAAGAGAACCCATCATCCATATGGTGTAGCCTTCACAATGCCAGAGAAAACGCCCGCGCTGTGCGTGGTCAGATCACTACCGGCATGTGGGAAGCTATAAACACTACCTGGCTTGAGTTTCTTCAATTGTGTGAAGCAGGTTTACCACTCAAAGAACCCGGAAAATTCTTTGAGTGGGTGCAAATGCGTTCGCATCTTTCACGCGGGATTACGATTGGCACGATGTTCAAGGACGAGGCGTTCCGCTTCGTTAGACTCGGCACATTCATTGAACGTGCCGACAGTACTGCGCGGATGATTGATTTACGGTTTCATCATATTGAGACCATGGATGCCAAGGCAGGCATGCTAGACCCAGACGATCCAGAATTTGCCGTGCGTGAGTTCTATCATTGGGAAGCTGTTTTGCGTTCATTATCAGCATTTGAAGCCTATCGTAAGGTCTATCGGGACACAATCAACGGATCTCGTGTCGCTGAACTGTTGATACTTAACCCGGATGTACCCCGTTCAATCGCTTCATGCATTAACGAAGTCGTTGAAAACCTCGAGAATGTTGGCAATGGCAACTCAGCAGAAACACGCAGACGAGCAGGCAAGTTAGCGGCAAAACTTCGTTATTTAACCCTTGAGGAAATCGCTGTAGAGGGCCTACATTCATGGTTAACGCAATTACTCGCCGAAATTGATGATCTAGGCGTTAGAATTCGCCAGGATTTCTTGGTTCTCTGACGTTTACTGATTACATATGACTTACTGCGTAGCTTTGCGGCTTAATGCCGGCCTTGTTTTTTTGTCTGATGCCCGTACAAATGCGGGGATCGATCAGATCAGCACTTTCCGTAAGATGAGCTTGGTCGAACGACCAGGGGATCGTGTCATTGTAATGATGTCAGCTGGCAACCTAGCGATCACACAGGCGGTTCGTCAGGTACTTGCTGAGAACATGGAGCACGAAAAGGGTTTGCTTGCCGCAGAAAGCATGTACGACGTTGCCCAAAGAGTCGGTGACGCTGTGCGTTTTGTGCACCAACGCGATGCCAAAGCACTGGCTCAATTTGGCATCGATTTTAACTGCAGCCTGATCGTTGGCGGTCAGATTGGCAAAGAGCGATGCCGCATTTTCGAAGTTTATTCAGCAGGTAATTTCATCGAATGCGCTGAAGAGAAACCCTACCTCCAGATTGGTGAATCCAAATACGGTAAGCCGATTCTGGATAGAGTCATTCGTCCCGAAACTTCTTTAGGAGACGCAGCGAAATGTGCACTGGTCTCCATGGACTCGACTCTGCGGTCTAACCTCTCTGTTGGCTTACCGCTAGACATGTTGGTTTACAAAACCGACTCGCTTGAAATTACGCACTTTACGCACATTGATTCAACAAATGCCTACTTCAATAGCATCCATGATCTTTGGGGTGAGAAGTTGAAAGAAGTGTTCAGTGCGCTACCCAATCCCGTATGGGCAGAAACCAGTGCCGAAGAAGCACGTTTGGTTTCGTTACGTGTAGGCAATTCAATGGAAACACGGCCAACACACCCGATTCAAACGCTTGCAGGACAACAGTAAGCTTTCTATCTCCGCACTGTCGATTTTGCATAGGTTTGGCATAGCTTTTGCATAACAGGAAGTGTCCCATGACATCTCCGGAGTTAAGCTGTGTCCATCCATGTTGCACTAAACCACGTTACCCACTATCGCTATGATCGGCCCGTTAACTTAGGGCCACAGATTATTCGCCTGAGACCTTGTGCTCACGCTAGAACACGTATTCTCAGCTATTCGATGAAGGTGACGCCGGGTGAGCACTTTATTAACTGGCAACAGGATCCACAAGCTAACTACCTAGCACGACTGGTATTTCCAGAAAAAACAACCGAGTTTCGCATCGAAGTAGACTTTGTTGCCGAAATGGCTGTGCACAATCCGTTTGATTTTTTTCTTGAACCACGCGCCGAAAACTTCCCCTTTTCATATCCCGGCGAACAAGCCATCGAATTGCAACCTTATCGGGCTTGCATCACGCCTCGCCCACAGTTGAATGCGTACCTGAGAAGCATCCCATGTAAGAAAGTACGCACCATCGATTTTCTGGTTGGATTAAACCAGCGGATTCATAATGACATCCGTTACACGATTCGTATGGAACCCGGTGTACAGACCCCGGAGGAAACGCTCACCAAACGATCAGGCTCCTGTCGAGACTCTGCATGGTTAATGGTTCAGGTCGCACGGCACCTTGGTCTCGCAGCGCGGTTTGTGTCTGGCTATTTGATACAGCTTGCTCCAGATATCAAATCCCTCGATGGCCCCTCTGGGCCGGAAATCGACTTTACGGATCTGCATGCATGGTGTGAAGTCTATCTGCCTGGTGCAGGCTGGATTGGCCTTGACCCAACATCTGGACTATTGGCCGGCGAAGGCCATATCCCCGTTGCCTGTTCCCCAGACCCCGGTTCAGCTGCACCAGTGAGCGGCGGCATTGATCAATGCGAAAGCACATTTGAGCACAGCATGAGCGTTTCCCGTATCTGGGAAGCGCCAAGAGTTACAAAGCCCTACAGCGATGATGTCTGGTTAGAAATCGACACTGTTGGTCATCAGGTAGATCTTGATCTACAAAAACAAGACGTTCGGCTGACGCAAGGCGGTGAACCTACGTTCGTATCAGTCGATGATCGCGATGGCGCCGAGTGGAACACCGAAGCCATGGGGCCAACCAAACGGATTCTAAGCGCTTCTTTGCTGGACAAGTTGCGCTCAGAATATGCACCTTTTGGCTTACGTCACTATGGTCAGGGAAAATGGTATCCGGGGGAACAGCTCCCCAGATGGTCGCTCAACATTTTCTGGCGTAAAGACGGAGAACCGCTCTGGATTAATCCAGCCCTAGTCGCAGACGAGTCTTTAGACTACGGGGTATCTGCCGAAGATGCTGGTATTTTCTTGAAAGGCGTAGCCGAAAGATTGGGGGTTTTACCCAAATGGGTATTCCCCGCCTTCGAAGACGTCTGGTATTACCTATGGCGCGAACGTCGCCTTCCAGAGAACGTCGATCCATTCGACTCACGCCTCGACGATGAGCTGGAACGTGACCGGCTGCGCAAAGTTTATATGCAGGGGCTCGATAAAACGATCGGCCAGGTGCTCCCCATTGCCCGAAATGTCGGCGGGCCTGGTTGGCAAAGCGGCCCCTGGTTCTTGCGGGATGAGCGCTGTTATTTGATACCGGGAGACTCGCCTATTGGCTACCGTCTCCCCCTGGATTCTCAACCATGGGTTAGCCGTGGTGAATTCCCTTATGTTAATGCTGAAGACCCTAGTATAGATAAAGCCCCCCTACCGACACACGCACAACTTCGTGTTCAAGTGGGTGACGTCAGACAAAGATTATCGGCGGGCGATATTGGTGTCGCATCTGGTAAAAGAATTAGCAGCAATCCGCTTGATGCCCTAAAAAAACCTGCCATGTTTGAATCCGCGGCCTGGATAACCCGCACCTGTATGTGTGCTGAACCAAGGGGCGGGAAGCTTTACATTTTCATGCCACCGACAACCTGCCTTGAGGATTACCTAGAGGTACTTGCAGCAGTTGAGTCTACTGCTGAGGCTATGGGATTGCCCGTGATTATCGAGGGCTACGAACCGCCACGAGATAACCGGCTGACTGTTTTGCGCGTAACACCGGACCCCGGTGTCATCGAAGTCAACGTTCAACCTGCCGCGAACTGGTCCGAACTGACAAAGCATACAAACTTCCTCTATGAGGCGGCACATCAAACCCGACTTTCTACCGAAAAATTTATGGTGGATGGACGTCACACTGGCACAGGCGGTGGAAACCACTTTGTTCTGGGGGGCGCCACACCTTCTGACTCACCATTTTTAAGACGACCTGACCTGCTCGCCAGCATGGTGGCTTATTGGCATAACCACCCTGCCTTATCGTACTTATTTTCCGGACTGTTTATCGGACCTACAAGTCAGGCACCACGTGTTGATGAAGCGCGTCATGAATCCATACGCGAGCTTGAAGTCGCTTTTGAAGAAATGCGTCGGCAGCAAACCCTGTTTAACAATGTACCCCCTTGGATGGTCGACCGGGCGCTGCGTAATCTACTGGTGGATGTCACGGGCAATACGCATCGCGCAGAGTTTTGTATTGACAAGTTGTACTCGCCAGATAGTTCAACAGGACGATTGGGCTTACTTGAAATGCGTGCTTTTGAAATGCCACCGCATGCCCGTATGAGCCTAGCCCAGCAGCTGTTAATGCGGGCTCTAGTAGCGCGCTTCTGGAAGACACCTTATCAGCCTTCAAGTCTCATTCGCTGGGGTACAGGACTTCACGACCGCTATATGTTGCCCCATTTCATCTGGGCAGATCTATGCGATGTAATCGAAGAGCTTAACCAGGCAGGCTACGCATTCAAGCCGGAGTGGTTTGCGCCACATTATGAATTCCGCTTTCCGCATATTGGTGAGATGGATGTTAATAATGTACGCATGGATATTCGAATGGCTTTGGAACCATGGCATGTTATGGGCGAAGAAGGCATGCAGGGTGGCACTGTACGCTACGTAGATTCATCATTGGAACGGGTCCAGATCAAAGTAAACGGGTTTGTCGAAGGTCGGCATGTCGTTACCTGTAATGGTGAGGTTGTGCCATTACACCCAACCGGCACACAAGGCGAATATGTTGCCGGCGTCCGCTACCGTGCCTGGCAACCGCCTAATTGCCTACACCCTACAATTGGCGTTCATGCGCCCCTCACATTTGACTTGGTAGATACCTGGATGCATCGTTCACTCGGTGGCTGTCAATATCATGTCGCCCACCCCGGTGGCCGTAACTACGATACATTCCCGGTAAACGCTTACGAGGCCGAGGCTCGCCGACTGGCACGCTTCTTTAGGATCGGTCATACTCCAGGCGAAATAAGGATTGATAAACAGCACCTTAATCCTGACTTTCCGTTTACCTTGGATTTACGCTTATCTTGATTTGGGCCTTAATTGACCAAAAATATGAATTCCGTAGCATCAAAGCGATCTCAATCTCAAACTGCTGGCTCATTACTGCTATCGGCTTATGCCCAACGCAATCCAGCTGCCGAGAGATACGATGAGCTCTGCAATACGGATGGCACGTCAAGACCGCACTGGCAACCAATTCTGGATTTATTGGGTAGCACACAACCTGCTGAAATCGAGTCACGGTTAGCAGTTGCCCAACAACACATTCGTGATGAAGGCATTACCTACACAATCTATGCAGATCCCCAGGGAAAAGATCGCCCATGGGCTTTGGACGAGCTGCCGCTTGTGTTACCGGGGGAAGAATGGGCGACGCTTTCCTATGGGTTAGCGCAACGTGCCCGTTTATTGAACCTGATTCTTGCTGACCTTTATGGTAGTCAAACACTATTGAAGGAAGGTATTGTTCCACCTGAGGTTGTGTATGGCGCAGGTGGCTGGCTCCCTGCCGCATTTGGCACACAGGCACCCGGTGGTGTATTCCTTCATGGTTATGCTGCCGATTTACTCCGCTCACCGGATGGACAGTGGTGGGTCGTTGCCGATCGGACTCAAGCACCATCTGGCGCGGGCTATGCACTAGAAAATAGAATGATTATGTCGCGGGCGTTTCCGGAATTGTTATCGACAATGCCGGTCGCAACGTTAACCGAGTTTTTCTCAAAATTTCGGGAGTCATTGGCATACCACTCACCTTGCAATGGTGAATCACCTCGGATAGTGGTACTCACACCGGGACCGCTCAACGAGACTTACTACGAACATAGCCTATTGGCACGGTACCTGGGTTTCCCATTGGTTGAGGGTGGCGACCTGACCGTGCGGGATGGTTTTGTCTGGCTTAAAACCATTAGCGGCCTTCAGCGTGTTCATGCCATTCTTCGCCGGCAGGATGATGCTTATTGCGACCCACTCGAGCTGCGAAGCGATTCTGCCTTAGGTGTTGCCGGCCTGACGGATTGCGCTCGACGTGGTACCGTATTGTTGGCAAATGCATTGGGCAGTGGTGTCGTGGAGTCAGCTGCACTACAGGGCTTTTTACCCGCTGCTTGCCGATTCCTACTAGGTGAAGAGCTTGCGCTCCCATCCGTAGGCACCTGGTGGTGTGGTGAAGCAGCTGCCATGAATTATGTCCGGGCCAACCTGGAAGATCTGGTCATTAAATCAGTACAGGGCATTGGTGATTTTGCACCAATCTTCGGACAAGACCTTAGTATAGAAGCGCGTGATGCGCTACTCGAACAGATCGAATCCAGCCCGGATAAGTATGTCGCTCAAGAATGGGTCCGACTTTCTCAAGCCCCCGTTCTGAATCGACGTCCGGGTGCATTACAAATCGATGCACGATCAGTAGGTTTGCGTGCTTACGCAGTTGCTACCGAACAGGGTTATGAAATCATGCCCGGAGGGCTAACCCGGGTTGAATCTCAACGTGATGCTCGAATTGTCTCCATGCAGCGAGGCGGCGCATCAAAAGACACCTGGGTCTTACAGTCGGGTGTTAGCGACGAGCTAGTATTAAATGAGCGTGAAACGGATGTTGCCGCCCCTGTTATTTATACCGGCGTACCATCGCGCGTTGCAGAAAATCTATTCTGGATGGGCCGCTACACCGAACGGGCTGAGGGTATTGCACGCCTTTTGCGGCTTGCTTTAAGTGAACGGCTACACCATGGACGTCGCAATAGCCTAACCGCACTGCATCAGCTCGCTTGGTCATACGGACTCATCACCCTCCCCTCTGGTTGCAAAGATCCCGCCCAGATTTCTGTCGAATCTCTCATCAGTTGCGCAGCAAATCCATCACACCCTCAGGGACTATCTCAAACCTTGCAAGAACTCGGGCGCGTTGGATTTTCATTACGTGACAGAATTTCCCATGACCACTGGCGCGCGATGAATCGTCTCGTCAATGATCCGGCGATGTCGGCTGAATTAACGCTGGGACCAACTCTGGTCTGGCTAGATCGAGCGGTTGCAGGCATCACAACTTTGTCCGGATTTTCCCTTGACGCCATGAACCGGGATGCCGGTTGGCGCTTTTTATCGTTAGGTCGGCGTATAGAACGATTACAGTTGCTGTCAAAAGCACTGGATATAGTCGTTGCACAACTACTGCAAGGTGATGCGTCAGTCGCTGCTATCAACGAAATGAATCAGCCGCTCGATTGGCTGCTGGATTTAACCGATTCTTCTGGCTCATTTCGCAGCCAGACTACCGGTCTTGCCAGTTGGCGTGCTATGCGCCGTATCGTTTTACTTGATGCAACCAATCCGCGCTCCTTAAGGTTCCAAATCGAAGGCGTGCAGCAGGCATTGCAGCGTCTTGGGTCTGATGCGGGTAGTGCCATTGTAGGATTAGAGCAAAGTGGCATTCAGCTGACAGAATGGGCTATCGGAGGCCTTCCTGATTTAACCGAATTGCGTGCTACTTTCTCAATCCTGTCTCAGGAAACTTCCGCTCTCAATGATTTGCTTGCCACACGTTACTTTAACGTCAGCGAACCAGCTGTTTCTGTTTAAAGTCATTCATGGCTAATAACTTAAACTCCCGCAAACGATATCGTGTTGTTCATGAGACCGAGTACTGCTACGCCTATTCAGTAACGAATGCACGCCATCGTGCACATCTGCTACCGAGCAACCTTAATCACCAGTCCGTCCACAACGCCACAATTACCATCAACCAGCCTTTGGCAGAATCAACCCAGGGCGTTGATTTTTTTGGCAATCGCTATCGTGACTTTGCCATTACATTGCCACATCGATTACTCAATGTTCAGTCGCGAATAGATGTGACTGTTGATAGCCCAGCGTGGCCAGCAAGCAGCCCCCTCTGGCATGGCAAAAGCCTGGCACGACGCAGTTTCGAGCCCGCCGACATCCGGGGAACCGAATTCGCACTGGCTTGCGCATCTTATCTAGTCGATTCGCCCATGATTCCTTCATTACCTGAGTCAAAAGCGTGGGCTTTGAAACACTTAGGCGAAGGTAAACCATTGCATGAGCAATTACTGTTCATGACACAAGCGATGCAAAATGAGTTTGTCTTTGACGCTACAGCAACGACTGTCGGCACACCTCTGCCTGAAGTCTTTAAAAACAAACGTGGTGTGTGCCAGGATTTTGCGCAACTGATGATTGCCGCTTTACGCAGTATTGGTATTCCGGCACGCTATGTCAGTGGATATATCCTCACGCACCCAGCACCTGGGAAGCCACGGCTGATTGGCGCAGACGCCACACATGCCTGGGTGGAGGCGTGGTGTCCTGGCCATGGTTGGCTAGGTCTAGATCCAACTAACGGCAAAGCCATAACTGATGAATTTGTCACCTTAGCGATAGGAAGAGACTACGCGGATGTCATTCCACTCAGAGGTGTTGTTGTCGGTGGTGGTGAACACTCATTAGAGGTGTCCGTGACCATGACTCCTGAAACAGAGTTTTAATCTAATGCGAAGTCGATGGATCAATCGTCCGCGTAGGCTTAGGCACCAGCCATATTACAAAGGCTGACCCAATCAGTATGAGCGACACCACAAGCATCAGTTCGTTGGTTGCTAGCATCACACTCTGTTCTGTCACCATACGCTCCAGGACTGCCATTGCCTGTGCAGTGGTCATGCCCTGATCGATGAGTTGGGCATAAGTCATCTGAGCCGGATCAATGACACCCACGAGTTCAGCGCGATTACGTGTGATTTCATCTTCCCAGTAGGATGTCACCATCGACGTAGCGATGGCTCCGGCTAAAGTCCGCATAAAGTTCATCAGTCCTGCCGCTGAATTAGTTTCGGCCTCATCCACGCTGGCCAGCGCCGCAGCGGTCGATGGAATAAAGAAAAAAGGCATGCCCAGACCCAGCAACATCAAAGGCCAGGCCACATCCCAGTAGGTCATCTCGGTGGTGGCCACGGTTCGATACAGCGTCATGATGCCCAACCAGAGCACACCGACAAATACCAGTTTGCGCGGATCCATTTTCATAGACATACCGGCAACCGCCGGCGCCGTCAGAAACGCCATGATGCCGATCCAGGCCGTGGTCATACCGGCATCTGTCGCCGTATAGGCCATAAAGCTCTGCAACCAGAGAGGCGTTAGCACGTTGGCCGCAAAGAAACCGGCAAAGGTGAGCGAGATGGTGAGTACGGCGGCGCTGAAACCCCGGTGCCGGAATACCCGCAGATCGACAATCGGGTGTTCTGCAGTGAGTTCCCAGATCATGAAGGCGGCAAATCCAACCACCGCTGTTACGGCGAGCGCAATGATGATGTTGGATGAGAACCAATCCAGATTCTTTCCTTCATCTAGCATGATCTGCAGTGCACCAACCCAGACAATGAGGAGCGCAAAACCCACCACATCAATCGGATTACGCACAATGCGGGTTTCATAGGGTCGCAGAATCTTCCAGCAGATCCAGGCACACGCGGCGGCAATCGGTAGATTGATCAGAAAGATCCAGGGCCAGGTGTAGTTGTCACAGATCCAGCCACCGAGAATTGGGCCGAGCACTGGGCCAACCAGCGTGGTCATAGCCCAGATACCGGTTGCGGCACCGGCCTTCTCTTTCGGGAAAATACGCAGCAGCAGTGTTTGCGACAAGGGCATCAACGGCCCGCCCGCCATGCCCTGCAGCACCCGTGCAAAGACCAGGAAACCCAGCGAAGTTGACATGCCAGCTAATGCCGAACACAAGCCGAAAGCCGCCATAGCAATGACAAAAACGCGTACCGATCCATAACGCTGGGTAAACCAACCCGTTAGCGGTACGGTAATTGCTTCGGCCACGGCATAAGAGGTGATCACCCAGGTTCCCTGGGTGGGTGTCACTGCCAGACCACCCGCAATGGTGAGCACAGAGACATTGGCAATGGTCATATCCAGAATGGCGATCAGGTTCGCCATGGACAGGAACATCGCCGCTGCCCACAACTGCCAGCCAGCGAGTGGCTGCAGCGACTTCTCGGCCAGGGACATCAGTCCGCCCGAGTATCCACGCGGACGCGCATAGACACACCCACACTCAGCGGGTTCTCGGCCAGCTCTTCCGGCTTCAGGCTGATGCGTACCGGCACACGCTGCACCACTTTGATCCAGTTACCGGTAGCGTTCTGTGCAGGAATCGTCGCGAAGGCTGCCCCCGTACCACCGGAGAATCCATCCACAACCCCGTGATAGACCACACGACTGCCATAGAGATCCGATGTCAAACGAACCGGCTGACCCACCTGGATCTTCTCCAGCTCGCTTTCCTTGAAATTGGCATCTACATGCAGCTTGTGCAATGGCACGATTACCATGAGTGGAGTGCCAGCCCGGACGCGCTGACCTAACTGCACCTGGCGCTTGGCCACCACCCCGTCGATCGGTGATTTGATGGTGGTGCGCTCAAGATTGAGTGCAGCCTCGCGAAAATTGGCACTCGTCAATGCCAGATCGTTTTCAGAACGCGTCAGTTCATCGGCTGACACTGAACCTGAGCCAGCCAGCGCCTTACGACGATCAAAATCAATTTTGGCGCGATCATAATTCGCTTTGGCTTTATCGTAAGCGACCTGCATATCACGCGGATCAATTTCAGCAAGGACGTCACCGGCCTTAACGCTGTTGGTATCGACCACGCGAACCGCCGAAATGGTGCCATCTACCTCTGGCGTTACCTGGGCGATTTCTGTTGCGGTATAGGCGTTATCGGTACTTACGTAACGCGAGCCATACAAACCCCAGTACAGGCCAAATGCAACCGTACACAATGCGACCACGCCACCAAGGATGGAGAAGGCTTTTTTACGCTCAGCCAGCTTGTTAACGATCTGTTGCTTACGACTCATTGGGGAAACTCCTCGCTCGTTTTATCTTGCTGACGCACAGCGGCCGGATCTACCTGGTAACCACCACCCAACGCCTTGGTTAGCGCTACGTCCAGAATAAAGGCGCGCGTACGCACATCTGTCTGCACACGCCAGCTGGTGAGCAACTCATCCTCAGCCACCAGCACATCCAGATAATTCGCCAACCCACCCTTATAACGGTTCGCCGCCACAGTTAAACCCTGGGTCTGCGCTGCAACACTCTGATCTGCCAGGCGCACCTGCTTTTGCAGTTGCTTCAGGCCTGCCGCCACATCGGCGACTTCATTCAACGCTTGAATGAGCGTCTTCTCGTAATTGGCCACGCTCTCGTCATAGTCAGCCCGTGCTACCTTGAGATCTGCCCGCAACTTGCCGCCCAGAAACAGCGGCAGGTAAATAGCCGGGCCTGCATTGCTCATGTACGAGCCAGACTCAACCAGCTTGTTAATGCCCAGCGATTGCGCCCCCACAAAGGCAAGAATATTCACGTTCGGATAAAACGCTGCTTTACGTTGCTCGATACGACTCTGGCTAGCTTCTGCCTGCCACCTGCTCGCCACAATATCCGGACGACGCCCGACAAGGTTAATGCCAATGTCCGGTGGCAGCGCATAGTTTGCTTTGATCAGGTTGTTGGGCGGCTTGATCTGAGCGCCCCGGTCAGGACCTGCACCCACCAATGCAGCCAGACGATTGCGTGTTTCGGCAATGCGTACATCAATCTGCACCAGGTCGTTTTCAGCCAGATTCTTTTTGCCTTCGGCTTGACTGACTGCGCCCATGTTTTCCAGACCCTGCTTCTGCCGCTCGGCAAACAGCGCCCAGGTCTTAGTACGAATATCCAGCGCTTTTTCAGCGGTCGCCCTATCCGCCATGAGTCTCGCCAGGTCTGCATAGCTACGGGCAATGGATGTCGTGAGTATCAGCTTAGCCTGTGCCACATCGGCGCTGCGGGCCTGGCTTTCGGACACGGCTGCAGCCAGAGCCGCACGATTTTTACCCCAGAAGTCAATTTCCCAACTGAAATTAAGCGTGGCTTGACCATACGAATACCAGCCCTGCGGTGTATAGGGCGCCGGCACAATGTAATTGGTACTGGCCTCCTGACCGAACACGGTGCCATTGGCCGAGAGTTGCGGATACAGAATTGATCCCACAGACTGCGACTGAGCTTCCGAACGTCGTAGGCGTGCCTGCGCCGCTTTCAAATCGGGTGATCCCGCCAGACCTTCTTCAATCAGTTGATTAAGCTGTGCATCGCCATACTTTTCCCACCAGCGATCGGCCGGCCAACTGGCTTCCGGCGCCTGAAGTGTCGAAGAACTTTTAAATGTATCAGGTGACTTGGCATCCGGCACCGGTCCGAGCGCCGGCATAGGCGCACAAGCAGTTAACGCAATGGCGACAGCACTCCCGCAGCCAATCTGCCACAAATACTTATTCAATGGATGGTGCCTCTTTAACCAAGTGCCGCGCATAACTTCCAGGTATCTCGAGCAATCACCGATTCTTCATCCGTTGGAATGACCCAAACTTCAATCTGACTCTGCTCGCTAGAAATACGCCGCGCTGCATCGCTCTTGATTTCATTCAGCGCAGGATCTATGACTACGCCAGCCCAACCAAGTGCTGCGCAGGCTTTGGCGCGAATTAATGGTGAGCGCTCACCAATCCCTGCCGTAAAGACGATGCCATCTAGCCCTTGAATCGATGCCATAGCAGTACCCGTTTGCTGCGCCAACATATAGATAAAGAGATCGATCGCCAGCTGAGCATGCTTGTCCGTACTCGCTTCCAGATCACGCATGTCATTCGAGATGCCCGACACACCCAACAAGCCAGATTCCTTGATGAGTAACTTTTCAATCGCAGCCGGCGTCATCTTGTACTGATCCATCAGATAAATCGGAATCATCGGATCGAGTGAGCCACAACGCGTGCCCATCATCAAACCATCGAGCGGCGAAAAGCCCATCGACGTATATACGCTTTTGCCAGCAGACAAACCACAGAGGCTGGCACCGCTACCCAGATGCATCACGACGGTTTTGCCCGCAGCCAGCCGCGGCGACAGCTTCGGCAACTGCGAGCTAATGTAGTCATACGATAGGCCATGAAAACCCCAACGACGAATACCTTTATCGCGGTAACTTAATGGCAGCGCATAGAGATCGGCAACTTCAGACTTGGTGCGGTGAAAAGCAGAATCAAAGCACGCCACCTGTGTCAGATCAGGGTGGCTGGCACGCAACAAACGGATCGACTCAATCTCGGCAGGTTGGTGGCTCGGCACGATGGGCGCGTAATGGTCCAACACCTCCAGAACGGCATCGTTAACCACCACCGAATGCGGGAACTCCGTACCGCCCAGTACGACCCGGTGCCCCACGGCCGCGAGCTTATAACCTTTGGCTGCTGATTTCACAAACTCCAGAATAATTTCAACCGCTTCAGACCGGCGTTGCGGTTGATCCCAATGGCGTTCATTCAGCGTATTGCCCTGAGCATCGGTTGCCTTGAAGTGTGGCTGTGTCAGCAGGCCCTCGATCTGGCCACCCAACAGAATTTCCGGATCATTACCCCCCGCCCGATACAGAGAAAACTTCACACTGGAAGAGCCTGCATTCAAACAAAGCAATGCGGGAAGGGGCTGATTCATGATGCTTTCCATTCTGGATAAATGCTTAGTCTGGCTCAGGCAGATCTCAAATTGATGACAATATGCTGATTAAACCTTGTAATAAGCGCGGTACCAATCAACAAACCGCCCCACGCCTTCAGGCACAGTCATCGCAGGCTTGAAACCTACCCAGGCATCGAGCGCACTGGTATCGGCAAAGGTTTCGGTTACATCTCCCGCCTGCAAGGGTAGATAGTTTTTCTGGGCAGTCATCGCCAACGAGGCTTCAATCGCCTCAATAAAATCCATCAGCGGTACCGGATCACTATTACCAATATTGAAGATACGATAAGGCGCACGACCCGTATGCGGCAACGGATGCTGCGCATCAAAACCGGCATCCGGCGTTGCCGGCTTATCAAGCACACGGATTACGCCTTCTACGATATCGTCGATATAGGTAAAGTCTCGGCGCATCTTGCCTTCGTTGAACACCTTGATCGGCTCGTTCTTCAGCATGGCGCTGACAAACAGAAACAATGATTGATCCGGGCGGCCCCAGGGGCCATACACCGTAAAGAAGCGTAGCCCGGTGACCGGCAGGTTATACAGATGGCTGTAGCTATGGGCCATGAGTTCATTGGCGCGCTTGGTGGCGGCGTAAAGGCTCACCGGGTGATCCACACTATCTGCCTCGGAGAACGGCATTTTTTCGTTGCCGCCGTACACGCTGGAACTAGAGGCATACACCAGATGCCCTACCTTATTCTGTCTACAGCCTTCCAGCACATTCAAAAAGCCCGTCAGGTTACAGTCGGCATAGGTGTGGGGATTAGTCACGGAATAACGCACGCCAGCCTGAGCAGCCAGATGAACAACGCCATCAAACTGCTCCGTGGCAAATAAACCGGACATCAATTCACGATCAACCAGATCGCCCTTGATAAAACGGAAGCCCGGATACTTGGCCAGCACTTCCAGACGGCCCAGTTTGAGGGCCGGATCGTAGTAATCGTTCAGATTATCCAAGCCCACAACGGTATCGCCTCGTTCAAGGAGGCGCATGGCCGTATGCATACCGATAAAACCTGCGGCACCGGTGACCAGAAAGTGACGAGACATGTATTGTTACTCAACCATTTATAATAGCTACATTATCTCATTGACACCGTGATCTTGCCGATCCGGTCTAACACGTGACTCGACTATCAGTTTCCGCCTCATCCTCTGCCTTTAAACGCCTCTACACCCGCCTTTGTCTCGGTGTCATCGGCTGTTTAATCGTCGCCTGTGCAAGCGCGCCAAAGCAAGACCCCAACGAATTCATTGATGCCGCAGATTACGACCGGCTAAAACTCGTTTCCACGCAACCTGGGGTAAAAATCTACCGCTATCTGAACCCCGAGTTCAAACGTACCGATTTCCGCGCTGTCATGGTCGACCCAATCGTGTTGTATCAGGCTGCCGACAAGGACCTGGGCAAAAATGGGATCACTGAAGAAACTATTTATCGCATTCGCAACGCCATGGATATTTCCATGCGCCAGTTAGTCCGCAAACAATTTGGTATCAGTTACAAACCCGGGCAGCGTGTTGCCAGGCTAAGCACGGCCATTACAGGGGTTATCGTCGATGGCGGCACTTTCCGACCTAAACGTCTGGTACCTATCGGCACAGTACTCAGAGCCGCGGGTAAAGGCGCCAACATTGATGGTAGCCAACCCCAACTGATGGTAGAAGCCAAACTGCTCGATAGCGTTTCTGGGAAATTACTGGGTGAAGGGGTCTACCTGGTTTCCAGCGATCAGTTCCGCCGGGAAGTGGATTCGCCAGAGAAGTTTCAGATCCTTGCCAGCCAATGGGTTAAAACGGCAATCGGCGTGGCATCAGGCTTGCGTTAAAGGTTTTCCACCAGAACAGCATGAGTACTGCGGAACTTAACGCACATATTCCCGAAAAGACAAACGCAGACTCTGCGGAATAATCTTGGTATAGCCAACCAAATATGATTGATGCTGGCAAAAGGCATAAGCCAGTGATCATATTAAACCAACCAAATGCCGTTCCTTGGTGTGATTCCTCTGCCAAATCGGCAACCATTGCTTTTTCCACACCCTCTGTTGCAGCGAGAAACAATCCATAGAGTGCATAAAGCGCAAACAACCATAGGCTGCCATGCGCCAGGTTAGCCAGAATCAGGTAGACAACGCCGTAAGCCGCATACCCGCCAAACAAAAGCCGTAACCGTCCAATACGATCAGACCAGGCGGCGAGCGGTGTCGAAAATAACGTTGGAATCACAGAAACTGCTGCCCACAATAGCGGAATATCCTGCTGAGCCACCCCCAAATCCCCCGCTCTCAATAATAAAAACATATTGGAAGCGTTACCCAGCGAAAAGACCCCCACAACGATCAAATAGCGCTTCATCGAACTACTGATCTTGTGATCCCGCCAATTAAAACGTGGCAGGGCTTCAAAGCGCTCTCCGGGTACATCTTTGAGAAACATCGCTAAAAGCACACATGCGGCCGCCGGCACCGCCGACCAGAGAAAAATTTCCTTCAAGGGTACATCAGATGCCAGCAAAAACCAGGCGATCAAAGGGCCGACAACTGCGCCCGCATTGTCCATCGCCCGGTGCAGCCCGAAAGCCAATCCCCGTCGGTGAGGACCAACAGCTGCCGCCAACAGCGCGTCTCGCGGCGAAGTACGCAAGCCTTTGCCAATTCGGTCCGTAAAGCGGATCAGCATCAACCAAGGCCAGCTGCTTACAAACGCAATCAACGGCCGACCCAGCCCGACGAGACCATAGCCGACCACAATCCAAGGTTTAGCCCGGCGGGTACGATCCATCAACACACCGGAAAATAGCTTCAGCAAACTGGCTGTTGCTTCTGCAACGCCTTCAATTAAACCTAAAGCCTTGGGCCCCGCCATCAGAACGGCCGAGAGATACAGGGGAATCAGCGGGTACAACATCTCACTCGCACTGTCATTAACCAGACTGATTAAACCAATCAGCCAAACAGTACGTGGTAAATGAGTGAGGGATTTGAACAGCTGCATTAGGTATGCCTCTCAAGCTATGCTTGGACTATAACCGAGAAACACAAAGGCAATAAAAAACCCGCTGAATCAGCGGGTTGTGCAATAATTTGGCGGAGAGGGTGGGATTCGAACCCACGGTACCTTGCAGTACGCCTGATTTCGAGTCAGGTACATTCGACCACTCTGCCACCTCTCCGACGCGCGAATTGTAGCACGTTCTGCCATTTCTGAAGCACCCCAAAGGCATGGCACCAACACCATCACAGGGATTCTGCCGCTAAAGTGACCGACCCGAAGAACGACATTGTTGACCGATACCCTAGATTGTCTGCGCTCGCGCGCCGGACAAGCGGGGTTTTGCGTCGAATCAATGCCGCACCACGCTGGGTGCTGTGGTTAAAAGCTGCTGTGTTAGCGATTGGTTTGCTTCTCGGCGTTTTTTATCTGATGCCGCACATCCAGCCGTTGATGCTGTCTCGGGAGCTGGTGGTGGGCACGCGTGAAACGCCCACCAGTTTTATGCGTGAAAAAACCACCGATGCCGATGGCAAGCCGATTATTCTGGAAAGCGGATTTGATCATGACCTCGTAGAGGCATTTGCCAAATCCATGGGTAAATCCGTACGATTTGTTGTGGCGGAAAACGCGGAAGCACTGCACCGCCTAGTAGAACGTGGCGAAGTGCACATGGCTGCTGCCTGGTTTACAAAACGCTTTGTCGAAGCCCCCAGCACCCGTAATTTAACCGGGGCTGATGATGAACAAACACCCCAAGGCTCCCTATTACGCGCCTCTGCGCCCTATGCCCAGGATTCTTTGGTTCTGGTGCAACCAGATGACGTTACGCCGCTCGAATCGATCAAACAGCTTCACAAGGTTGAAGTACACGCACTCCAAGCTAGCGGGAATTCGCTATGGCTCAGCCAGCTTGAGCGACAGAAAATTATTCCTCAACTAGAAACCCACCCGGATTGGAGCGAGCTTGATCTGCTCAAAGCAGTTTCCGAACGTAAAATTGCGCGGGTCATTGTGCCGCGTTCGGTTTTTAGAATTGGTACCAATTACTACCCGGGCATCGACTCATCTCTAGCAGTAGGTGATATCGAAGATATTGTGTGGGCCTTTCCCAAACGGGGTGGCGATGCCCTTGTACTTCAGGCCAACAAATTTCTGGCAACCGCCGAACAGGATGGGACGTTAAGACAGCTTCGCGATCGTTATTTTGGCGCGGTAGAGCGTTTGCAGGAAGCTGATCGCAGCGTATTTGTGGCGCGGATGAAAACCCGTTTGCCACAGTACCTGCCGCAATTCAAACGGGCACAGCTGGCCAGCGGCTACGATTGGCGACTACTCGCTGCGCTGGCCTATCAGGAATCGCATTGGGATGGCTCTCTCGTCAGCCCCACCGGCGTCCGCGGATTAATGATGCTGACCGGAGATACGGCAGATCGCCTCGGCGTTAAAAACCGGCTGGATCCTTATGAAAGCATCATGGGCGGCGCGCGCTATATGGATATGTTGCGTGATGAAATCCCGCCTACGGTGCCTGAACCCGATAGAACATGGATGGCCATTGCCTCCTATAACGTTGGACCGGCTCAGATCAACGCAGCACGAAGCATGGCCAAGAGTCAGAAACTGAACCCGGACTCGTGGGCAGACATCAAAAAAACATTGCCCCTGTTGGGGCAAACTAAAAGTGGGATCAAAATCCGTGGCGGTGAGGCCGTGGTGACTGCAGAAAACGTGCGTATGTATTATGCAATTCTGTCACGTAGCTACCCTGCAACCACCAGCTTTAGCTTAACTGCACCCACGCGGACTTACGGCGTGAGCGCACCTAAGGCTACAAGCAGCGGATCAGGCTTGCGCTGACAACACCTTCAAGCCGCCCATATAGGGCTGCAGCACGTCAGGCACGCGAACGCTACCATCAGCTTGCTGATAGTTTTCCAGAATGGCGACCAGCGTGCGGCCAACCGCCAGGCCGGATCCATTTAGTGTATGCGCTAATTCTGGCTTGCCCTGGGCATTGCGGAAGCGTGCCTGCATGCGGCGCGCCTGGAAGCTGCCGAAGTTAGAACAGCTAGAGATCTCACGATAGGTGTTCTGCGCCGGTAGCCAGACTTCCAGATCGTAGGTTTTTTCAGCCGAGAAACCCATATCCCCGGTACACAGAACAATACGGCGATACGGCAGACCCAGTTTTTCCAGAATGGTTTCGGCATGGCGCGTGAGGTCTTCATGCGCCTGCGCCGAGGTTTCCGGATTCACAATATGCACCAACTCGACCTTGTCGAACTGATGCTGGCGGATTAAGCCACGTACGTCTCTACCACCAGATCCCGCTTCGGAGCGGAAACACGGCGTGTGACAAACCCACTTAAGCGGCAACTGTTCGGCCGGGGTGATGGTGTCACGAACCATATTGGTGACAGGTACTTCAGCCGTAGGGATCAGATAATACGGTTCAGCTTCACCGCGCGGCACCTGGAACAGGTCTTCGGCAAACTTGGGCAGCTGTCCGGTGCCGTAAAGGCTGGCAGCATTCACCATATAGGGGGCATACAGCTCGGTATAGCCATGTTCTGCCGTGTGCGTATCGAGCATAAACTGCGCCAACGCACGATGCATCCTCGCTACCGGACCTTGCAACACCACAAAGCGTGAACCCGTCAGTTTGGTGGCGGTCTCGAAATCCATACCATTCAGGCCAGCACCGATATCGACGTGATCTTTGACTTCAAAATTGAAAGTCGGAATATCACCCCAACGCTTGATTTCAACGTTGTCGTTTTCATCAGCACCAACGGGAACATCAGCACCCGGCAAGTTCGGCAATGCTGAGGTAAAGGCATTCATTTCTTCGAGCAGCACTGACAAACGCGCTTCGGATGCTTTGAGCTCATCACCCAATTGCCCTACTTCTGCCATCACAGCGCTGGCATCTTCGCCTTTACCCTTGAGCATACCGATTTGCTTGGAAAGGCTATTACGCTGTGCCTGTAGGTCTTGCGTCCGCTGTTGCAGCGTTTTACGCTCGGCTTCGAGGGCATTAAACGGCGTGAAATCGATGGCATCGCCACGGGTGGCCAATCGTTGAACCACGTCTTCTGGCTGGCTGCGCAATAACTGGATATCAAGCATTTCTATCTAACTCTTTCAATTGGGCAAGTCGTTCTTTGATGCGGGTTTCAAGACCGCGATCTACCGGCTGGTACCAGGAAACATCCGGGAACCCGTCGGGGAAATAATTGGCACCGGCGGCATAACCCCCTGCTTCGTCATGCGCGTGGCGATAACCTTCTCCGTGGCCGAGCTCTTTCATCAAACGCGTGGGCGCGTTACGCAGATTCATGGGCACGGGGCGCGATTCATCATCACGCACGAAGGCTCGAGCCTGATTATACGCGCGGTAAGCCGCATCGGACTTGGCTGTTGCTGCCAGATACAACACGGCATTAGCCAAGGCCAGCTCTCCTTCAGGTGAGCCTAAACGTTCGTAGGTTTCGGCGGCCTGCAGCGCGATCTGCGCACCACGGGGGTCGGCCAGGCCAATATCTTCCCAGGCCATACGCACCAGACGTCGTGCCAGGTAGCGTGGGTCGGCCCCGCCATCGAGCATACGTACAAACCAATAGAGGGCGGCATCCGGATTGGAGCCCCGTACGGATTTATGCA
>CAZGHR010000001.1:63542-76470 GCA_964525545.1 uncultured Dechloromonas sp. | reverse complement strand
TGCTGCTAAGCCAGCAGACAAGTCGGGTGATACCGAGAAGCCAGCGACTGCGGTGAGCAAAAAAACGGTTGAAGACATGCCAAGTACATCAGCGGCAACCTCTGCCGCCATGGCTGACGGGGTCAAGTTTGCCTGGCCAGCCAAGGGCAAAGTTATTGCTGGCTTTAATGAGTCCTCTAATAAGGGCATTAATATCGCTGGCAAGATGGGTGAGCCGGTTGATGCGGCAGCAGAGGGCAAAGTCGTTTACGCAGGCTCCGGTTTGCGTGGCTACGGCAATCTGGTGATTATCAAACACGATGGCAACTACCTGACGGCCTACGCACACAACAGTAAAATTCTTGTTAAAGAGGGTGAGGCGGTCAAACGTGGACAGCGTATTGCTGATATGGGCGATAGCGATGCGGATACGGCGATGTTGCACTTTGAGGTCCGGCGTCAGGGTAAGCCGGTGGATCCGATGAAGTTCCTGAACCAGCGCGGCACCTAAAATGCCACACACACCGGAACGTCAGTTACACGATGAGCGTTCCGGTAGTGTGGCAGAGCACAATGACGACAGCATAAATCTTGACTTGGCCGCCGCGCCGGGGGCAGTGTCTTTTCAGGAAGAACCGGCGGATGATGATTTGCAATTGCTTGCCGAGGTGCTTGAAGCCCTACCATTAGATGGTGAAGAGGTTGCCGTTCAAGCGGTGCAGGATGAATCCGGTGCAGACCGGTTTGCAGCGGATGTGACACAAA
Organism: uncultured Dechloromonas sp.; assembly: GCA_964525545.1. Lineage (GTDB taxonomy): Bacteria > Pseudomonadota > Gammaproteobacteria > Burkholderiales > Rhodocyclaceae > Fluviibacter. The sequence goes on along the minus strand of CAZGHR010000001.1, from coordinate 75,726 downwards.
CCTATCTCAATGAAATAGGTGCGCGCGCCTTATTGACGGCAGCCGAAGAGTTGGAGCTGGCGCGACGGGTCAAGCAGGGTGATTTTGCTGCGCGGCAGGAAATGGTTGAGCGTAATCTTAGGTTGGTGGTGTCTATTGCGCGCCGGTACATGAACCGTGGATTGCCTTTGCTGGATTTGATTGAAGAAGGCAATCTCGGGCTGATGCATGCACTGGATAAATTTGATCCGGAGCGCGGCTTTAGGTTTTCGACCTATGCTTCCTGGTGGATTCGGCAAAGTGTTGAACGGGCGTTGATCAATCAGGGACGATTGGTCCGATTGCCGGTACATCTGGTTCGGGAGATCAATGGCATTTACCGCCAGCGTCGGCAATTTGCAGCCAAGCATGCCAGGGAACCCTCGCTAGAAGAACTAGCAGGTTTGATGGGTAGACCCTGTGATGAGATTAAAACGTTGCTGCAACGAAGTGAGCAGACGCGATCGCTCGATCAACCGGTTGACACGGGTTCGACGCATACCCTGGGTGAGCTGATGCCAGATGAGCAGGGTGACGACCCGCATGAGTCTTTAGCGAACTCGGAATCAGTCACCTTGTTGCTGGCCTGGGTAGATATGCTGCCGGAACGACAGCGACAGGTCATTGAGCGACGTTATGGCTTGCGTGGTGGGGAGCCGGAAACGCTAGAGGCTATTGCGGCTGATTTGGATTTAACCAGAGAGCGCGTGCGGCAGATCCAGTCAGAAGCCTTGGTTCGCCTCCAGGGCATTGTTCGGGGGCGTCGATTGACCCCCGATTCCTTACTCTGAGTCGTTACGGACTAAAGAGGCCTGAGCCTGCGCGCCGCGTGCCTCGCGAATGGCAGCGCCAAGGTCAATAACCGACATGGCGTAAGCGGCAGAACGGTTATAGCGTGTGATCACATAATAGTTCTGTAACCCCAGCCAGTAGGCAGTCGCCTGATTAGGGGTGGACAGACTGACCAGTGTTGCCAGTGTGTCATCCCGTAGCGTGTTGCTAAAAGTAAAGCCGGCCTTTTGATAGGCTTCTAGACTTATGCCAGGTTTGATATCGACCTTTTCAAAGGTGCTGGGTAACGGATTTGGTGCAACCACTGGGATTACGGCGGTCTGACCTGTTTGCCAGCCGTGTGATTTGAGGAAGTTACCGACACTACCAATCGCGTCGGTCGGACTTTGTCTAAGATCAATACGGCCATCGCCATCAAAATCAACGCCCCAACGACGCTGACTGCTGGGCATAAATTGCGGAATGCCCATGGCGCCAGCAAAAGATCCTTTGGTGTTGGCCAGATCAAGCTGATTTTCACGGGCGAGTAACAGATATTGCTCGAGCTCAGACTGGAAAAACTCGCGCCGACGCTCTCCGTAAAAGCCGATCGTGGCCAGGGCATTCAATACGCTGAAGCTGCCCATGTTGCGACCGTATTCAGTCTCGACACCAATAATGGCCACGATGATTTCGGCAGGTACGCCAAATTGTTTCTCAGCCCGGGTTAATTGGTCAGAATAGGCATCCCAGAAATCAATGCCGCGATTGATTCTGCGCTGGTTTACGAAGCGGCTGCGATAGGCTGCCCAGTTGGGCGTGAGTTGGGCTGGCGCGGGTGCCATGATGCGCACGACCCGATTGTCTGGCCGTTGTTGGTCGAATAAGGTGGTGAGCGACGCACTATCAAAGCCGTGGCGTTCCTGCATGTCGGCAATGAATTGCTGTACATCGGGGTTGCTCGACATCAATGGTTGCTTTGCCTCTACAGGGGCTTTTTTAGCTTTGGTTTTAGCCACAGCGTCTATCGGTAGTGCTAATCCAACGATGAGAAGACAAACCATTGGAACAATTGAGGCGCGCAAACGATGTAATGCGCTGTGAAAAGTGCGTGTCATAGGGGAGAGCTTTTTAAATTGACCACCATTTTTTCACATTTACCGTGCTTCGTCTCATGCCCTTGAACCCCCGCCCGAATGGGCAGATAATTGTTAAAAATAATCAGATCCCATGTGTCAGCATGGGCGAGGCGTTTTTGTGCGCCAGGGGGAGGGGTAGGATTTATGAGCACCGCGTTTATTACACATCCGGATTGTCTTAAACACGACATGGGTGACCTCCATCCGGAAGCACCGGGTCGGCTCACGGCTATTAACGATCACCTGATTGCTCAGGGGATCGATATGTATTTCACTCATTACGATGCGCCGTTGGCAACGCTGGAGCAATTGATGCTCGTGCATCCAGCCTCGCATGTAAAAAAGGTTAAAGATACGTCGCCGGCTTTCGGTATCGCCCATCTTGATCCGGATACTGCGATGAACCCCCACACCTGGCAGGCGGCGCTGCGCTCTGCCGGGGCGGGCATACTTGCAGTAGATATGCTGATGGAAAAGAAGGCTGAGAATGCATTCTGTGCCATTCGTCCGCCTGGCCACCATTGCGAACGCGAAACACCTATGGGGTTCTGCTTTTTCAATAACATTGCTATTGCCGCTCATTACGCCTTAATACACCATAAACTCGAACGCGTTGCCATCATTGATTTTGATGTGCATCACGGCAATGGCACCGAGAATATCTGTGCCGGCGACGAGCGGATTCTCATGTGCAGCATTTTCCAGCATCCGTTTTACCCTTATTCGGGAACCGACAAGCCGGCCGCCAACATGGTCAATGTGCCCCTGCCGGGTGGGTCAGGTGGTGAGGAGCTACAGGCTGCTGTTCTGGATTCGTGGATACCGCGTCTGGATGAGTTCAAACCCCAGATGATTTTCATCTCCGCGGGCTTTGATGCTCATTATGAAGATGATATGGGTGGCATGAAACTCTTTGAAAAGGACTATGCCTGGGTCACCACCCAGTTACGAGATGTTGCGGTGCGGCATGCGAATGGCCGTATTGTCTCGATGCTGGAGGGCGGGTACGTGATGTCTGCATTGGCCAGAAGCGTTACTGCCCACCTGCGGGCGCTCGCTGAAATCTAATCTTCGGCTAGAATAGTGGGGTTTTCGGGAAAGACTACCGGTATTCAAGGTGGCTGATTTCCTACATTCTGTTTAACGTCGTAGTTTTGCCATTTTCAAGGATGGTTTACTGATGATCACCGGTTCGATAGTCGCCATTGTTACTCCCATGCATGAAGATGGTTCGCTTGATCTGGAAGCGTTTCGCAACCTGGTCGATTTCCATATTCGCGAAAAGACGGATGCCATCGTTGTCGTTGGTACAACGGGTGAGTCGCCAACGGTCGATGTTGATGAGCATTGCCAGCTGATTGAAATTGCGGTTGCCCATTCAGCAGGGCGCATCCCCATTATTGCCGGCACTGGGGCTAATTCCACCAAGGAAGCCATTTACCTCACTCAGCGCGCAAAAGATGCGGGTGCCGATGCCGGTTTGTCGGTCGTGCCTTATTACAACAAGCCCTCTCAAGAAGGTTTGTATCAGCACTATCGCAGCATTGCTGAAGCCGTGCCGCTGCCTTTGATTCTGTATAACGTGCCGGGTCGTACCGTTGCTGATATGAGCAACGACACGATTCTGCGTCTGGCTCAAGTGCCGGGCATCATTGGCGTTAAAGATGCCACAGGAAACCTTGATCGTGCCTGGGATCTGATTGAGCGCGCCCCTAAAGATTTTGCGCTGTATTCCGGCGATGATATGACCTGTATGGCCACTATTCTCATGGGCTATCACGGCAATATTTCCGTAACGGCCAATATTGCGCCGCGCGCCATGCACGATATGTGTGCCGCTGCTGCTGCGGGTAATGCTGCTGAAGCCGTACGTATTAACCGCCCGCTGATTGGCCTGCACCGCCATCTTTTCTGCGAAGCCAATCCGATTCCGGTGAAGTGGGCAGTTGCCGAAATGGGTCTGATGTCGCATGGCCTACGTTTACCTCTAACGCAATTGGCACCGGCGTTCCACGAACGCGTGCGCGCCGCCATGAAGCAGGCAGGACTCTGATCTAATGAAGTTAATGACCCGTAGTTCGCTACAGCTTGGCCTGGTTGTCTTGGCCGCCCTGGTTGCTGGATGTTCCTACTTGCCCGAATCGAAGAAGATCGACTATGGCACGGCGGCTAAAGCACCGCCACTGGATATTCCACCGGATCTGACGCGTCCAACCAATAGTGGTCAGTATGCTGCGCCTAATGTGGCGACGACGGGTACGGCTGTGTTCTCGCAGATCAACGCCAAGAATAAAGTGGCGCAACGTCAGAACTCAGACGAAACCGTGCTGCCTGAAGGTGCGCGTGGGGTTGCGAAGGTCGAGCGTCAGGGTAATCATCGCTGGCTGGTCGTGACCGTGCCCGAGGACAAGGCCTGGAATGTCACCAAGGCGTTCTGGCAGGAGAATGGCTTTATTCTCAAGAGCGAAAACCCGCAAACCGGTGTGATGGAAACAGATTGGGCTGAAAATCGCGCCAGCGTTCCCGGTGGTGCTATCCAGGGTTTCCTGGGTAAAGTGCTCGGCACCTTGTATTCAACGGCAGAACGTGACAAATACCGTACGCGTCTGGAAAAAGGTACTAAGCCGGGTACAACAGACATTTTTATCAGCCATCGGGGCATGGTTGAAGTGTATGTCACCGAGGGCAAGAGCGAGACACGCTGGCAGCCACGTGACGCCGATCCAACGTTGGAAGCAGAAATGTTGCGTCGTCTGATGTTCAAGTTTGATGGTGTCGACGAAGTTGAAGCCAAAAAACTGGCTAAGGATTTTGACGGCGGTAAATCAGTCTCCGTAGATAAAGCCAAGATGGGTACGGCACCGGACGGTGGTGCCATGCTGGTTGTGGATGACAACTTTGATCGCAGCTGGCGCCGAATTGGCCTCGCTCTGGATCGGGTCGGCTTTACGGTTGAAGATCGTGAGCGCGCCAGCGGTTTGTATTACGTACGCTATGTCGACTCCGATGACAAATCAGTTAGCGAGAAGAGCGGTGGCGGTTTCTGGTCTAGCCTGGCTTTCTGGCGGAGTAAGGATGACAAGGTGCCCACCAAGGTTCAGTATCGAATCAGTGTGCGTGAGCAACAATCGGGTGGTCCGACCAATGTGATTGTTCTGGCACCGGGCAACTCTGGCCAGGCGGATGTATCCCCGATTGCTCGTCAGATTCTGGATCTGTTGCTTCAGCAATTACGGTGATTCGTTTTACCTCTCTCGGCAGCGGTAGCGAGGGGAATGCATTACTGATCGAGGCGGGTTCGACCCGCCTCATGATCGATTGTGGTTTACCCTTACGCCAGGTCTTGGCACGAATAGAATCGCGTGGTGTGGACCCCAAGGGTCTGGATGCCATTTTAGTGACGCATGAGCATGGCGATCATATCGGTGGCGTTATGGCGTTGGCCCGTAAGACGGGCGCGACGGTTTACTTAACCCATGGCACCCATGCCGCATTACATACGCGTTCGGCTGAGGCTTGCAATGGGGTGACGCTCCGACTGATAGATAGTCACAACGCCTTTGAGTTGGGGGCTGTTGAAGTGCGTCCGTTTCCGGTGCCCCATGATGCCCGAGAGCCGGTCCAGTACGTTATTGCCTGCGGTAATCTGAGCCTGGGTGTGCTTACCGATTTGGGCATGCTAACGGCGCATGTTGAACGTTCGTTGCAAGATTGCGATGGGCTGGTGCTTGAGTTCAATCATGATCCGGCGTTGCTGGCACGGTCGTCTTATCCCGATAGCCTCAAGCAACGCATTGCCGGTCGGTATGGGCACCTCTGCAATCGCGATGCGGCAGGATTTCTGGCCGGATTGAATCTGGATCGTCTGCAGCATGTGGTTGCGGCACATTTGTCGCAGTCTAATAATACCCCGGAGCATGTGTTGCAGTCGGTACGGGAGGCGCTCGGTGAGGTGCCGGACTGTTTTTATCTGGCCAACCAGCAAGAAGGTTTTGACTGGCTCACGATTCAGACAGTAGCGACATAAAAAAACCGGCCCGAAGGCCGGTTTTTCGTAACCGCCGAAGCGGTTCCAAGATCGCAGAAGCGATTACTTGGCAGCTGGTGCTGGAGCAGCAGCAGGTGCAGCAGGTGCAGCAGCAGGAGCGGCGGCAGGTGCAGCTGGAGCGGCAGCAGCAGGAGCTGGGGCAGCAGCCGGGGCAGCAGGAGCAGCCGGGGCTTCTTTTTTGCCACAAGCAGAAACAGCAAGAGCGATCAGAGCAGCAACCAGAAGTGATTGTTTCATTTTCTTCCCTTTAATAAAGGTCGTTGAAGAATATCCTGCCGGAAAGACCCGACAAGACATGACTACACAAGCAGTCTGAGTAAATTATACACAGTTTGCCTTTGGTAAACAGCGTCTCGAACTCACTCTGTTGAGTCTGGCGATCAAGTACAATTCGGGCCTGTTTCTCTTACTTTTCATGCGCGGGATAGCGCCTAAAATTTATGCCAGTTGGAACCATTGAGTCGCTCGACCATGCCGGTCAGGGTATTGCCCGGGATAACGGTAAAACCATCTTTGTTGAGGGGGCCTTGCCCGGAGAGCTGGTTACCTGGCTCAGCTATCGTCGAAAGCCTAGCTTCGAGCAGGCGCGCGTGACCGAGGTTCATCGGGCTGCCTCAACCCGGGTGACGCCGCGCTGTCCACACTTTGGCATATGTGGCGGCTGCTCATTGCAGCATGCCGACCCTTCGCTGCAGATTGCCGCCAAACAGCGGGTGCTGGAAGACAATTTAAGCCACATTGGCAATGTGCGTCCGTCATCGATTTATTCCCCGATTGCGGGCCCGACCTGGCATTATCGTTTCAGAGCCCGACTGTCCGTTCGTCTCGTGCCTAAAAAGGGCGGCGTCCTCGTCGGCTTTCATGAGCGGCGCAGTAGTTATATTGCCGATATGACCTCATGCAGCATTTTGCCGAAGCATGTGTCTGATCTGTTGTTGCCTTTGCGGGCACTATTTGCCGGCATGTCCGCCCCGGATCGATTGCCGCAATTGGAAGTCGCGGTCGGTGAGCACCCGGAAATCGCAGGGCGTCTAGATACTGTTTTCCTGCTGAGGCATATGGATCCACTTACAGACGCTGATCGGGCGATGTTGCAGACCTTTGGCGCACAGCATCAGGTTCGCTGGTTCCTGCAATCGGGCGGTCCGGCAACGGTGGTTCCCTTGTTAGCGGAAGATTCGCCCTTGCTGGCGTACCGGATCCCCAATTATGGCCTCACGCTCAAGTTTGCGCCCACCGAATTTACCCAGGTAAACCCGGCCATTAATCATGCGCTGGTGACGAAAGCCATGCGGCTCCTCGATGCACAGCCGGGCGAACGTATTGCCGACATGTTCTGTGGGCTGGGCAACTTTACCTTACCTATCGCCTACAGCGGTGCCACCGTTGTGGGGGTTGAAGGCAGCGAAGCGCTGGTAGCGCGGGCGGCAGAGAATGCCGCGTTTAACGGCCTAAGCGATAAGACCAGTTTCTTTGCGGCCAACCTGTTCCTCGATTGTCAGCCGATCTGGGAGCGCCTGGGTAAGCTCGATCGCATGCTGATCGACCCCCCACGGGATGGTGCGCAGGCACTGGTTCAGGCGCTGCCAGACGCGGATGCCCCCCGCGGTAACGCACCCCACACCATTGTATATGTCTCGTGTAATCCGGCTACATTGGCGCGTGATGCCGACATTCTGGTGAATACCAAGGGTTACGAAATGCTGGGTGCAGGTATTGCCAACATGTTCCCGCATACCGCGCATGTGGAATCGATCGCCATGTTCCGTCGCGCCTGATCGAAGCTGCGGCCCATAAAAAAACGCCCGAGGCATGCTCGGGCGTTTTGCTATCTACAGCGGTTGCTATGCTTCAGGCAGCCACCTTAACGATCAGCTGCGCGCTATTCAGGTAGGAATCTGAAAAGATCTGGCGTGCCAGTTTGTAGGCCGCACCATTCTTCGTTTTGAAGCGGGCGATTTCCTCAACAAATAGCTTGAGAGACTCAGCCAGGCACTTCTTCATGCTGGTTTGATCCAGCAGACCCAGATCGTAGTCGCATACGGCAGAATTGCGACCCAGGCCTTCGATTTCTTTAGACGTCATGTGCAGCGAGTGCTCCAGCTGGCGCACGACCAATTCTGTTGAAGCTTTCTTGCCCATTTGATAAACCTCTATGATGAATCGGCCTAAAAGACAGACCGCGTAGGGCAAATAACGCAGGGTCTTTAACAAGCGTTGACACAATTCGTGAAAAATTTATAACTTATTGAAATTGAACAATAAAAAAGAGCCCCGTAGGGCTCTTTTTGCCGGGCAGGCCGTTTTGGCTTAGTCGCGGTCGTTACCCGTAAAGATCATCAGCAGGTTGAGCAGGCTGACGAACAGGTTGTAGATATCCAGATACACCGCCAGCGTTGCTGTGATGTAGTTGGTTTCACCGCCGTTAACAATGCGGCTCAGGTCAAACAGCAGGTAACCGGTAAAGAGCAGGGCGCCAATGGCCGAAATGGCAATGGCCATGGCCGGAATGGCCAGGAAGATATTGGCGATAGAGGCCAGAATCAGCAGAATCAGACCGGCAAACAGGAAGTTGCCCATGAAGCTGAAGTCACGCTTGCTTACGCTGGTGTACATCGCCAGCGAGAAGAAGATCGCGGCAGTAGCGCTACCGGCCATGGCAATCAGTTCGCCACCATGGCTCATGCCGAGTGCCACGCTCAGAATCTGGGACAGCATCACGCCCATGAAGAAGGTAAAGGCCAGGAGCAGCAGCACACCGGCGCCACTATCCTTGTTGCGCTGAATGGCCCACATCAGGCCGAAAGCGATGCCAAAGAACACCAGCATGCCCATGATCGGGCTGCCGGCCATTAGCATTGGCACGCCGGAGCTTAGGCCGACAACAGCACCGATAACGGTAGGGATCAGCGACAGCGCGAGCAGCCAGTAGGTGTTTCGAAGTACCTGGTTACGGCCTGCGTTAATGGTTACGCCGCTATAAGACGAGGTCGAGCGAACATCCATGGGTCAATTCCTCAATAAAAACAAAGTGAATAAACGGGCAAAAAAGAATTTCAGCACGTATATGGTATCTGAAAACGCCAATTCAAGCCGATGCAGCTTAACAGCGACTTAACTGAGGCTAAATAGTGTGGCGGGTAAGTTGGGCGGTTTCTGCCTGGTCATCCCAGGAGAGGTATTCCCCCCGTTCGGCCGACCAATCGGCCAAGACCCAACGTTCGACATGGATGCCATCCACAATCACATCGTGGGTTGCGGGGCGGTGCGTATGGCCGTGAATCATCGTGGCATACCCGAAGCGACGCGCTTCGTCTTCGACTGTCCCTAAATCAACGTCCGTAATTCTGCCGGTTTGGGCATCGTAACGGCGGCCTTTGCTGCGCCAGCGTATCCAGCTTGCAATGGCCCGACGCAGCCAATAGGGGAGGCGCAGAAACTTTGCCTGGTTCTCGGGGATGCGGACTTTGGCGCGGAATTCCTGGTACTTCACGTCACCCGTGCAGTACAGATCGCCATGAGAAAGCACAAACTGCCAGTTGGGGGTGGAAAGCACGTACGGGTCTTCAAGCAGCGTAATACCAAGCTCGGCAAGCGCTTTCTCGCTCACCATGAAGTCCCGGTTGCCGGCCATGAAATAAACCGCAACACCCGCCTGAACTGTTTCCTTCAGTGCCTTGAACACCGGTTGATAGGCTTTGAGACCCAGGTCTTCATCGCCTACCCATGATTCAAAGATATCGCCCAGCAAATAAACCGACTGGGCTTCCCGGCGGGCACGTTCCAGAAAACTCAGGAAGCGTGCCGTAATCGCCGGGGTGTCCGATGACAGATGAACATCGGACGCAAAGAAAATCATTTAACGGTAACCGACTGAATGATCACGTCTTCCTTTGGCACATCCTGGTGGAAGCCGCTGGTGCCGGTCTTAACAGCCTTGATCTTGTTAACGACATCCATGCCATCAGTCACTTTGCCGAACACGGCGTAGCCCCAACCTTGTGGTGTTTCGCTCTTGAAGTTGAGGAAGTCGTTGTCAGCCACATTGATAAAGAACTGATCGGTTGCTGAATGCGGATCGCTGGTGCGCGCCATGGCGATAGTGCCGGTGGTGTTCTTCAGGCCGTTGTTAGCTTCGTTCTTGATCGGGGCTTTGGTGGGCTTTTGCTTCATGCCTGGCTCAAAACCACCGCCTTGAATCATGAAGCCATTGATCACACGGTGAAAAATCGTGTTGTTGTAGGTGCCATCTTTGGCGTACGACAGAAAGTTGGCCACAGAAACCGGGGCGTGCTCGCTGTCCAGTTCCAGGGTAATGGCGCCCATATTGGTGTTCAGAATCACGGTTTGCATAAAGGAATGCTCCTGAGTGAAGGGGAGAGGTTGTTGTAGTTCGTGCTATATTCAAAGACGCATTTTATCCGTATTTTCCTGATTACCTTAGCCTCTCATGCTCTCGATCTATAACACCCTCGCCCGCGAAAAAACCCCGTTGCAACCGATTCATCCGGGACAGGTGCGCATGTACGTCTGCGGCATGACGGTTTATGACTTCTGTCACCTGGGTCATGCCCGGGTCATGGTGGTCTTCGATATGGTGTATCGCTGGCTGATGGCGCAGGGTTATCAGGTGGAATACGTCCGGAATATTACCGATATCGATGACAAGATCATTAACCGCGCCAATGAGCGGGGCCAAACCATTCAGCAGCTGACGGATCACTACATTGCCGCCATGCATGAAGATAGCGATGCCCTCGGCGTGTTGCGCCCGACCAAAGAGCCACGCGCTACCGAATACGTGCAGGAAATGCTGGATCTGATCGGCACCCTCGAGAACAAGGGTCTGGCTTATCAGGGCGGTGATGGTGATGTGAATTTTGCCGTGCGCAAGTTCCCCGGTTACGGCAAGCTTTCCGGTAAATCGCTGGACGACCTGCGTGCGGGCGAGCGCGTTGCCGTGGCAGGCGCAAAAGAAGACCCGCTCGACTTCGTGCTGTGGAAACACGCCAAAGCCGGCGAACCAGCCTGGGCTTCACCCTGGGGCGATGGTCGTCCGGGTTGGCACATTGAATGTTCGGCCATGAGCAGCGCTCTGCTCGGCAATCATTTTGATATTCATGGCGGCGGTGCTGATCTGCAGTTCCCGCACCATGAAAATGAAATCGCTCAGTCAGAAGGCGCCCATGGCGGCACCTTCGCCAATGTCTGGATGCACAATGGGTTCATCCGCGTCGAGAAAGATGGCATCGAAGAGAAGATGTCCAAGTCCCTGGGCAACTTCTTTACCATCCGCGATTTGCTGAAGGTCTATGACCCGGAGATCATCCGCTTCTTTGTTCTGCGCGCGCAGTATCGCAGCCCGTTGAATTATTCGACAGCACACTTGGATGATGCCGCCAACGCACTGGAGCGTTTGTACACGGCGCTCCGCAATGTGCCCGCCGCCGATGTGGCGGTGGATTGGAACAGCGCCTATGGCCAGAAGTTCCAGAGCGCCATGAATGATGACTTCAACACGCCAGAAGCCATGGCCGTGCTGTTTGAAATGGCCCAGGCCGTTAACCGTGAACAAAGCGCTGAACTGGCGGGGCAGCTCAAAGCCCTGGCCGGGGTTCTGGGTTTGCTGCAGCGTACGCCGGAGGCGTTTTTACAACGCAGCACCGGTGCCGATGCCGACGGCCTGACGCCCGAGCAGATTGAGGCCAGAATCCAGGAACGTCTGGATGCCCGCAAGGCCAAAGACTTTGCCACGGCCGACCGTGTGCGCAAAGAATTGCTTGAAGCCGGAGTCGTTCTGGAAGATACGCCTCAGGGCACTATCTGGCGTCGTGCCTGATCTTTTAGACCCCATCGCACCGCAAACCAAGCTGGCGCGGGCAGAGCGCGCCATGCTGCTTATCCTGTCGGGTATCCAGTTCTGCCATGTCCTGGATTTCATGATCATGATGCCGCTGGGGCCGTTTCTCATCAGCGCCCTCGGCATCAGCACCCAGGAATTTGCCTTTCTCGTTGCCAGTTATAGCTTTAGTGCCGCCGCGGCTGGCTTACTCATGGCACCCGTGGTGGATCGTTTCGAACGCAAACGCTTTTTGCTGGGGATTTTTCTAGCCTTCACCATTGCCACATTGATGTGTGCGTTGGCAACGAGTTATCTATGGCTGCTTATTGCTCGTGGTCTGGCAGGTATCTTCGGCGGCATGATGGG
>CAZGHR010000001.1:52969-63442 GCA_964525545.1 uncultured Dechloromonas sp. | reverse complement strand
AAAGCCACCGGCTATGTGGCTACTGCGTTTTCTGTGTCCAGCATTGCCGGTGTGCCGCTGTCACTACTGCTGGCCGATGCCCTGGGTTGGCAGGCACCGTTCTTGCTGATTGCACTACTGAGTGGCGGCCTTGTCTGGTTCGGTCACAAAGCATTGCCAGAGTTTCGTGGCCACCTGCATACCCGGCAGGAGGGCAAAGCCATTCGCCAGATGCTGCATGTGGCTATTGAACCTAACCATCTGAGAGCCATGCTGCTCACCGCGTTAGTCATCTTCGGCGGCTTTACGGTTATTCCCTACATCACGCTTTATGCCGTAGCGAACGTAGGCATTGGAGCTGATGAAATCCCCATGATCTACTTCCTCGGGGGCGCCGCCACGTTAATTACTGCCAGGTTGATTGGCGCGCTGGCCGATAAGCTGGGCAAAGTGCTCATATTCCGCGTAGTGGCCATCGGCGCCTGTATTCCGGTATTGCTGGTGACCAATGTGAGCGCGTTGACGCTGTTCTTTTACCTCGGCATCACCACGCTGTTTTTTGTTCTTGTGTCAGGCCGTATGGTGCCGTTGTTGGCCATTGTGGGTGCAGCGGTTAAACCTCAGGAGCGGGGCACTTTTCTTTCGCTCAATGCCACCGTGCAATCCATGGCCATGGGTCTGGCCAGTATGGTGGGTGGCCTGTTTATTACTCAGGCACCGGATGGTCTTATCAGTGGCTACGGTTGGGTCGGGTTGATTGCCGCCAGCTTTAATGTCTTGGCGGCGTTTTGGGTTGGACGTATCAGGATTCAGAATTGAAAAGAGCCACTTGGAGGTGGCTCTTGGTTGTCTTGCTGCGTTGAAAAATCAGCTGCTAAAGAAGTTCTTCAGCTTTTGCTGCCAGCCTCCCTCTTGAGGTGAGTGGTGTTCGCCCAGGCTCTCCTGGAACTTGCGAAGCAGTTCTTTCTGTTCGCTGTTCAGGTTAACCGGGGTTTCTACCACCACATGCACATAGAGGTTGCCGGCAACACCGCTGCGCATGCCGGTAACTCCTTTGCCGCGTAGACGGAAGATTTTGCCGGTTTGCGTTTCTTCAGGGATGCGTAGGCTGGCCGTGCCGTCTAGCGTGGGGACGTCAATGTCACCGCCGAGTGTGGCGGTGGTCATGGTGATGGGGATCTCGCAGTGCAGGTCGTCGCCGTCACGGGTGAAGAGTTCGTGCTGGCGCAGCGTGATCTGTACGTAGAGGTCGCCCGATGGGCCACCGTTAACGCCGGCTTCGCCTTCGCCCGATAGACGGATGCGGTCACCATCGTTAACACCGGCGGGGATTTTGATTTCCAGGGTTTTGTTTTCGCGTTTGCGACCACGGCCGTGGCAATCGGTGCACGGGTCGTCGATGACTTTGCCCGAGCCGTGGCAATGCGGGCAGCTCTGTTGGACAGAGAAGAAACCCTGTTGCATGCGTACCTGGCCGCTGCCTTTACAGGTGCCGCAGGTCTTGGCACTGGTGCCAGCTTTGGCGCCGCTGCCTTTACAGGTGCTGCAGTTGATTTCGGTAGGGATGCGGATGCGGGTCTGTGAGCCCTTTGCAGCTTCTTCGAGGCTGATTTCCAGGTCGTAGCGTAGATCGGCACCGCGATACACCTGACTCCGGCCGCCACGTTGGCCACCACCTCCAAATCCGCCTCCACCGCCGCCGCGGAAGATTTCTTCGAAGATGTTGCCGAAGTCGAAGCCGCCGGCACCGCCGCCACCAAAACCACCGAAGCCGCCGCCCATGGAGGGGTCGACACCGGCATGGCCATACTGATCGTAAGCGGCCCGTTTGTTGCCATCACTGAGAACTTCGTAGGCTTCTTTAGCTTCTTTGAATTGGGCTTCGGCTGTTTTGTCATCCGGATTGCGGTCCGGGTGGTATTTCATGGCCAGGCGACGGTAGGCCTTTTTCAGCTCGTCGTCAGAGGCGCTTTTGGATACACCCAGAATTTCGTAGTAATCGCGTTTAGACATGGCAGTTCTGCTTCGGTTCGAATCAATTTAAGAAAATGCAAAAGGGGCAAGGTTACCCTTGCCCCCGCCGGATCGATGATCCGGGATTACTTCTTGTCTTTCACTTCGGTGAACTCGGCGTCCACTACATCGCCATCCGGCTGCTTGCCGGCATCGGCTTGGGCGCCGGCGCCTGGTGCAGCACCGGCTTCGCCACCTTCACCACCCGCCAGTTGCGCCAGGGCTTGCGAGGCTTGCATCAGCGCTTCGGCTTTCTTCTCGATCTCGGCCTTGTCGGTGCCGCGGACAGCATCTTCTACGTCCTTGGCAGCGGCTTCGATCTTGGCTTTCTCATCAGCCGGGACCTTGTCGCCCAGTTCGGTCAGCATCTTGCGCACGCTGTGAACAGCCGCGTCGGCACCGTTGCGGGCATCAGCCAGCTCACGTGCTTTGTGGTCTTCCGCAGCATTGGCTTCGGCGTCCTTGACCATGCGCTGGATTTCTTCTTCCGACAGACCGGTGTTGGCCTTGATGGTGATCTTGTTTTCCTTGCCGGTCTGCTTGTCTTTGGCAGACACATGCAGGATGCCGTTAGAGTCGATGTCGAAGGTGACTTCGATCTGCGGTGTACCGCGAGCAGCGGCAGGAATGCCTTCCAGGTTGAACTGACCCAGGCTCTTGTTGCCCGAAGCCATTTCGCGCTCACCTTGCAGCACGTGAATGGTCACGGCCGACTGGTTGTCGTCTGCGGTCGAGAAGACCTGGCTAGCCTTAGTCGGGATGGTGGTGTTTTTCGGGATGAGCTTGGTCATCACGCCGCCCAGAGTTTCGATACCCAGGGTGAGTGGCGAAACGTCAAGCAGCAGCACGTCTTTCACGTCGCCTTGCAGCACGCCGCCCTGAACTGCGGCACCAACGGCCACAGCTTCATCCGGGTTAACGTCTTTGCGCGGCTCTTTGCCGAACACTTCCTTAACCTTGTCTTGTACCTTAGGCATGCGCGACATACCGCCGACCAGGATGACATCGCTGATGTCAGAAGCCGAGCAACCGGCGTCTTTCATTGCAGTGACACATGGGGCGATGGTGCGCTCGATCAGATCGTCCACCAGGCTTTCAAACTTGGCACGGGTGATCTTCATGGTCAGATGCTTCGGACCGCTGGCATCAGCCGTGATGTATGGCAGGTTGATTTCGGTCTGTTGAGCCGACGATAGTTCGATCTTGGCCTTTTCAGCGGCTTCTTTCAGGCGCTGCAGGGCCAGGACGTCGTTCTTCAGATCAGCGCCGGATTCTTTCTTGAATTCGGTGACGATGTAGTCGATCAGACGCTGGTCGAAGTCTTCGCCGCCCAGGAAGGTGTCGCCGTTAGTCGACAGCACTTCGAACTGGTGCTCACCATCGATTTCCGAGATGTCGATAATCGAGATATCAAACGTACCGCCACCGAGGTCGAACACGGCAATCTTGCGATCGCCTTCTTTTTTGTCCATACCGAAAGCCAGTGCGGCAGCGGTTGGTTCGTTGATGATGCGCTTCACTTCCAGACCAGCGATACGACCGGCATCTTTGGTGGCCTGACGCTGGCTGTCGTTGAAGTAGGCTGGTACCGTGATCACGGCTTCAGTCACTTCTTCGCCTAGGTAGTCTTCAGCGGCCTTCTTCATTTTGCGCAGGACTTCAGCAGACACCTGTTGTGGTGCCATCTTTTTGTCATTCAGCACTTCAACCCAGGCGTCACCATTGTCGGCCTTGGTGATCTTGAACGGCATCAGGCTGATGTCTTTCTGGACTTCCTTGTCTTCGAAGCGACGACCGATCAGACGCTTGATGGCGTACAGGGTGTTTTTTGGGTTGGTCACAGCCTGGCGCTTGGCCGGTGCGCCAACGAGGACTTCGCCGTCGTTGGTGTAAGCGATGATCGACGGGGTAGTACGGGCGCCTTCTGCGTTTTCAATAACCTTCGGCGTGCCGTTTTCCATGACGGAAACGCACGAGTTAGTGGTGCCGAGGTCAATACCGATAATTTTTCCCATGGATTCTTATCCTTGTTATTTGCTAAGTGATTGATTGGTTGAGTGAAACGTGACTTTTCTGTCGCTTGTTTCACCGACATGACGGCTATATAAGGCCGTCACGCCGCATTTCAAGAGCTGTTGCCGATATTTAGCCGTTGGCCACGGTTACCATGGCGGGGCGCAGCACACGGTCAGACAGTTGGTAGCCTTTTTGCAGGACGTTCACCACGGTGTTCCCCGGCTGGTCGGCGTCGACCATGGCAATGGCCTGGTGTTGATTCGGGTCGAACTTGTCGCCGGCTGCCGGGTTTTCAACCTTCATGCCGCTGCGCTCCAGGGCGCTGAGCAGTTGCTTCTGGGTCAGTTCCACACCCGAACGCAGGGTAGCGGCATCAGCGCCGGTATCGCCCAGGGCGGCATCGAGGCTGTCACACACGGCGATGAGTTCGCGCGCAAACTTCTCGACGGCAAATTTGTGGGCTTTGGTGACATCTTCAGCGGCGCGACGGCGTAGGTTTTCACCATCGGCCTTGGCTCGTAAGTAAGCATCCTGCAGTTCGGCGACTTTGGCTTCCAGTGAGGCGATTTGCGCCTCAGGCGTTGCAGCGGCTTCCGGCGCCGATTCTGCGGCGGCCTCCGTGGCGGCATTTTCTTCGACGAGTGGTTCTTGATGTTGTTCGGTCATGTCGGTTGAGTTCCTGTTTCTTGAACGCTTGAAAAATGGAAATTCCATTGCAAATGGGGATGCCCGGCGATTATTCAAGTGCCCCCAGGGATTTGGCGCGTGCCGCTTGTGTAGCTAGCTCGGCCGGCGAGCTGGCTTGTTTTGGCCATCCAGCCAGATGCTTTTCTGTGAGATCGGCCAGCGCGTTGATCCAGGCGGTGTCTTCGTTCAGGCAAGGCAGGTAGTGGAAGTGCTCACCACCGGCAGTGAGGAAAGCTGAGCGCACTTCCAGATTGATTTCTTCCAGGGTTTCCAGGCAGTCGGCGGTAAAGCCGGGGCAGAGCACGTCGACCCGTTTAACGCCCTGTTTGGCGAGATCGATCAGCGTTGGTTCCGTGTAAGGTTCCACCCACTTGGCTTTGCCGAATCGGGATTGGAAGGTGGCGATAACGCTGTCTGCAGGGAGGTTGAGTGCTTCTGCGACCAGCCGCGCTGTTTTATGGCATTCGCAGAAGTAGGGGTCGCCCAGTTTGAGGTTGCGTTCCGGTAGACCGTGAAAACTCATAATCAAGCGGTAGCTATTGTCCGGCAGTGCGGGCGGCGGATTGTGTTGCCAATGGGCTTTGATCTGGTCCGCAATTGCATTGATATAGCCACGATCGTCGGCAAAGCTGCGGATGTAGCGCAGTTCGGGCTGGTTGCGCAGACCGGTTACCCAGTTCAGCGCCTGATCAATGGCCGTGGCCGTGGTGCTGGCCGAGAACTGCGGGTACATAGGCACCAGCAAGATGCGTGTGGCGTTGTCGGTACGCAGTTGTTCCAGAACGGCGGGAATGCTGCGTGGGCCATTACCGGCATAGCGCATCGCCCAGGTAACGATGAGATCCCGATAGCCGCGCTGCTGCAGGGTTTCGGCCAGCAGACGGGTCTGGGCTTCGGTGTGCACCATCAGCGGGGAGCCCTGGTCTGTCCAGATGGTGGCGTATTTTGCCGCCGATTTCTTAGGGCGCACTTGCAGAATGATGCCGTGCAGAATCACTAGCCAGATCAGGCGGGGAATTTCGACGACACGTGGATCGCCCAGAAATTCCGCCAGATAGCGTTTAACAGCAGCCGGGGTGGGGGCATCCGGTGTGCCCAGGTTAACCAGGACAACAGCGGTTTTGGCGGGCGTGCCGTGACGCCAGGCGGGTGGGGTTTTGTTCATTAAAGGAACCTGCGGTGAGGTAAATACGGGATGCAGTGATTAGCCCTGAGCCTGTTCGGTCAGAGCGCTGGAGAGCAGTCGGGCAGTAATGTCGACAATGGGAATCACACGATCATAGGCCATACGGGTTGGGCCGATGACGCCAACCGAGCCGACGACCTGGTCTTCTACCTGGTAAGGGGCGGTGACTACGCTGCATTCATCGAGTGTGGCGATACCGGATTCCTGGCCAATATAGAGCCTTACGCCTTCGGCCTGATGCGATAGATCCAGAAGCCGCACCAGCGCAGTCCGCTGTTCGAACAGATCAAAGAGTTCGCGTAGGCGGCGCATATTGGAGCTGAGGTCATCAACATCGAGCAGATTTTTTTCGCCGGAGATCACGGTTTCTGATTCGCGCGGCATGAGTGCTTCGCTGCTAGCGGTGAGCGCCGCGGTCATTAGGGCTTGCATATCGGTACGGATACGGGTGAGTTCGTCGTGCACCCGGTGGCGCATCTGTTCGAGTTCAAGGCCGACAAAGTTCTGGTTCAGGGTGTTGGCGGCTTCGGTCAGTTCGGCAGCGCTGTAGGCGCGGTCGGTGGTCAGAATACGGTTTTGCACATTGCCATCATTGGTCACCAGAACGAGTAGAACCCGTTGCTCGGAAAGGGCAATAAATTCGATCTGGCGAATCCGCTTGCTGGTGTGGCGTGGGGCGATGACGATGCCGGCAAAATGGGTGAGGTCAGAGAGCAGGCGCGAGGCATGATTAATAATCTTGCCCGGCTGGGCACTGGCGCCGGCCAGCTCAGCCAGAATGCGGGCATGGTCCATCTGCTCCAGCGGTTGCATGGTGAGCAGAGAGTCAACAAAGAAACGGTAGCCGCGCGGGGTGGGGATGCGTCCTGCCGATGTGTGCGGGCTGGCAATAAAGCCCAGATCTTCCAGATCGGCCATCACATTACGGACAGTGGCTGCTGACAGATCCAAGCCAGAGGCGCGTGACAGCACGCGAGAGCCCACTGGTGCACCTTCGGCGATGTAGCTCTCAACCAGCGTCTTGAGAAGGACGCAGGAACGATCATCCAGCGGCATAGGCGCAGAAGACTGTTTTGGTGAGGCAGAAATAATGCCGGCGGGTGATTTCGGGTGCATGGAATAGATTCTACAAAATTATTCTGTGGTTTAATCGGGTTCTGTTGCGGATAAGACGAAATGCGGAGTCGGATTGATGTCGTACCCATGGCCGTTAAAAACGGTAGCACTGATCGGTCGCCAGGAAAGCCCTGAAGTAGCAGACTCGATTGTGGCCCTTGCCGGGTTCTTTCACGCGCGTGACGTGAATGTGCTGGTTGAAACAGAAACAGCGATTGAAGTCGGTCAGTTGCTCGGGAGCGATGCACTGGCATCGGCCGAATGCGCCGATTTCGCCCGGATTGGTGGTGCAGCTGAAATAGCTATTGTGGTAGGCGGCGATGGCACGTTGTTGCATGCCGCGCGCCAGCTAGCCCGTTACGATATGCCCCTGGTTGGCATTAACCAGGGTCGGTTGGGTTTTATGACGGATATTGCCCGCTCCGCCATGATCGAAGCCATGACGCTGCTGATGGAAGGCAAGTTCACCCCTGAGGATCGGTTGTTGCTGGATACCGAGGTGGTGTTTGGTGGCGCGTCTTCCGAATGGCAGCCCATGGCCAACCTGGCTTTTAACGATGTGGTGATCGATAAAGGCGCCACAGGCCGCATGATCGAATTCGAGTTGCGTGTCGATGACGAGTTCATTTACAGCGCCCGTGCGGATGGTTTGATTATTTGTACACCAACGGGTTCGACGGCTTATGCCTTGTCGGCCAATGGCCCGATTTTGCACCCGAAGCTGGGTGGTATTGCGCTGGTGCCGTTGTGCCCACATGCTTTATCGAATCGACCGATTACCTTGCCAGATACGGCGTGCATTGAAGTGCGCCTGGTGCAAGGGGCTAATGCCCGTGCCCACTTTGATGGCCAGGAAACCGTTGATCTGATGCCGGGAGACGGGGTGCGTTTAGTGAAATCACCCCACAAAATTAAGCTGTTGCATCCACCGTCCTACAGTTATTTCGCCATGCTGCGCCAGAAACTGCATTGGAGCGAAGGGCCGAGTATCCGGCCGGGTCTGGTGGTTAATACGCCTTGCGGTAAGCCGGACTAAGCGATGCTGTGCCGCCTGGAGATTCGGGATTTTGTGCTGGTGCATGCCCTGGCGCTGGATTTCCAGCCGGGGTTTGGCGCGCTCACCGGAGAAACGGGCGCAGGTAAATCGCTACTGATTGATGCGTTAGCTTTTGTGTTGGGTGAGCGAGCGGAAGCGGGGCTAATCCGGTCTGGTGCCTCACGTGCCGAGGTGACAGCCGAATTTGATGCATCAACCGATCCGGCCTTTGCGGCCTGGTTTGCCGAGCAGGCGATACCACTGGAGTCTGGTGAAGGGGTTTTGATCCGGCGCGTGCTTGAGGCGGCAGGGCGGTCACGTGCCTTTATTAATGGTGTGCCAGTCACTTTGCAGCAAGTGCGAACTGCGGGTGAGTGGTTGCTGGATATTCATGGGCAGCACGCGCATCAGTCCTTGTTGCGGGCCGATGCCCAGCGCCAATTGCTGGATGAGTTTGGTCAGTTGCAGGCTCAGGCACGCAACGTCGCCGTAGCCTGGCGAGAATGGGCAGCAGCACGCCAGGCCCTGGCCGATGCGGGCAAACGGTCTGGGGAGATAGCGGCGCGGCGTGAAACGCTGGACAGACAGATCAAGGCGTTGTCTGAGTTGGCCAATGATCAGCCGGATTGGGGTTGGCAAGACATGGGCGAAACGCAGTCGCGATTGGCGCATGCGTCCAGCCTGATTGAACTGACCCAGAGTGCCGTCGATGTGCTGGGTGAGGGTGATGAGCCCGTGTTAACCCTATTAGGTCGTTTGCAACACCGGCTACAGGAAGGTGCCGGGCTGGATAACCGTTTGCAGGAACCGACGGATCTACTGTCAGCGGCCAGTAACGAGCTTTCCGAGGCATTGACCCTGTTGCGTCGCCACCTGGATCGTTTTGAAGTCGACCCTGTGCGTCTGGCTGAAATAGAACGCCGTATGGCGGCCATGCTGGAGTTGGCGCGTAAGCACCTGGTCGAGCCATCGGCTTTGCCGACGTTGTATCAGGATTTGCGGGCTGAAGCAGAACAACTGGCTGACGCCACCGATGTTGCAGCGCTTGAAGCGCGATCAAAGGCGACGGCGTTGGCTTATGCTGATGCAGCGACTGTGCTGACGAAGGCGCGCACCAAGGCGGCCAAGACGCTTTCTAAAGGCGTGAGCGATGCCATGCAGGAGTTGGCGCTCGGGGGTGGTCAGTACCGGGTTGCGCTGCAGCCGCTGGAAGGTGATGGCAGTGCGTACGGTAATGAGCGCGTTGAATTCCAGATCAGCGGATTGGCGGGCGACGATTGGCGTTCTTTGTCTAAGGTTGTGTCTGGCGGTGAGCTGTCCCGTATCAGTCTGGCAATTCAGGTGGTGACGAGTGCCTGTAGTGCCGTACCGACATTGATTTTTGATGAAGTGGATGTGGGTATCGGCGGGGGTGTTGCCGAGGTGGTTGGTCGATTGCTGGCCAAACTGGGCGAGCAACGTCAGGTGCTGTGCGTGACCCATCTGGCTCAGGTTGCGTCGCGTGCTGCCTGGCAGTGGCAGGTGAGCAAAGAAAAAACCGATGGATCATTCCAGAGCCGGGTGCAAGGCCTCGATGATGTGGCGCGTGTCGAAGAGATTGCCCGTATGCTGGGTGGTGTCGAGATTACCGAGCGCACGCGGGCGCATGCAGCCGAGATGCTCGGACTGGCCTAGGCAGAGTTTTTAGATTTCAGGGGTTAGCGAATCTGCTTGGTGGGTCGATGCGGGCAGGCGGAGTCGACACATTCGGCATAGAGACATAAGTCGTGCGCCTGGATTCTAAAGCCGAGTTTGCCGGCGATCTCGGCCTGTTTCTTTTCGATTTCCGGGTCACAAAACTCCACAACGCGGTCGCATTGCAAGCAGACCAGGTGGTCATGGTGCTCGCCACGATTTAGTTCAAATACGGCTTTGCCCGATTCGAAATTCTGTTTCTGGAGTAAACCGGCTTGCTCGAATTGTGTCAGAGCCCGATAAACCGTTGCCAGACCAATATCAACGCCACTGGTGACCAGTATTTTGTAAACGTCGTCAGCTGTTAGGTGTTCATCACGTCGACTTTCAAAAATCTCGAGGATTTTCATCCGGGGCATGGTTGCTTTGAGGCCGGATTGCTGTAGGTCTTTCGGCGTGGGCATAAAAGGATTCCTGATCTATAACTTCGGATATGATAGCGGCTTTTGCACTGAGCCGTTCTTCCCATGTCCTCCTACCGGAAATTACCGTTGGCAGTTTTTAGCAAAGGCGCGGCCGGTTTTGGCTTGTTGTGCAGCTTTTTCCTGTTGAGCGGTTGCGCGGTGGAGCGCTATTTTCTTGAATACCGCGTTAATGTGCAGCAGGGTAATGTGGTTGAGCAGAAGAATATAGCGCAATTGAAACCGGGCATGACGCGGGACCAGGTGCGCTATGTCTTGGGTACGCCATTGTTGCAAGATCCGTT
>CAZGHR010000001.1:0-52869 GCA_964525545.1 uncultured Dechloromonas sp. | reverse complement strand
GACTCCTGGTGGTGGCGTTTTATCCATATATTCAAGTAAATAAGGAATTGCCATGACAGCTCCTGTCAGAATTGCCGTTGCGGGCGCCTCCGGCCGAATGGGTCGTATGTTGATTGAGGCCGTTTTACGCGATCCGGCCACTGAACTACACGCCGCATTTGAGCGTGAGGGTAGTGAGTTTGTGGGTCGGGATCCGGGCGAGTTTGTGGGTCAAACGACGACAGTACGCATTAGCTCAGACGTTGCAGCCGGGTTGCAAGGCGCCAACTGTCTGATTGATTTCACCCGACCTGAAGCAACGCTCGTGCACCTTGAGGCCTGTAAAGCAGCCGGTGTGGGTATGGTGATTGGTACCACGGGTTTTGAAGAGGCGGGTAAAGCCGCATTGGCGGCTGCTGCTAAAACCATACCGGTGGTCTTTGCCCCGAATATGAGTGTGGGCGTCAATGTCACGTTCAAGCTGCTTGAAATTGCTGCCGGGATCCTCAATAGCGGTTACGACGTGGAAATCGTCGAAGCCCATCACCGTCATAAGGTGGATGCCCCTTCGGGTACGGCGTTGCGTATGGGCGAGGTGGTCGCCGATGCACTCGGCCGTAATCTCAAGGATGTGGCTGTGTATGGCCGTGAAGGTGTGACTGGCGAGCGGGATGAAACGACGATCGGCTTTGCCACCGTACGCGGCGGCGATATTGTGGGTGACCATGTCGTGATGTTCTGTGGCACCGGCGAACGCGTCGAAATTGGCCATAAAGCCAGCAGCCGTATGCCGTATGCATTAGGCAGTGTGCGGGCGGCAAAATTCATCCGCGAACGCGCTAACGGCTTGTTTGATATGCAGGATGTGCTCGGCCTGCGTGCCTAAAGGCTAACCCAAGGGCTAGCGCAAAGCAGCATTTTTCGCTATAATCCGGTCGCTTAAATCCTGCCTTATGCAGGACTCAAGCGGGAGTGCCATCAAGCTGCCTATCGGCGGCGGTCGTGGGCTCCCGCTTTGCATATCTGCTACCCGGAGTTGCTGTGTCCCATCCTGAGTCGTCCGCCTCGTCTGTTTCTTCTGCTGCCGCTGGCAGCCGTCCCCTCTGCTCAACCCGCCCGGTAGCGTTGCTGGTGCTGGCTGATGGCACTATCTTCCGCGGTGAGTCTATCGGTGCTGCCGGTAAGACTTCGGGGGAAGTTGTTTTTAATACCGCTTTGACGGGCTACCAGGAGATCCTGACCGATCCATCCTACTGCCGTCAGATCGTGACGCTCACCTATCCGCATATCGGTAATGTGGGTTGTAACGATGAAGACTTTGAATCGGGCGCCAATTACGCTGCGGGTTTGGTGATTCGTGATTTGCCGGAAGTGGCCTCGAATTGGCGTTCGCAGAGCGATCTGTCGTCGTACCTGGTGAAACATGGCATTGTCGCTATTGCGGGTATCGATACCCGCAAGTTGACACGTATTCTGCGAGAAAAGGGCGCGCAGGCAGGTTGCATCGTTGCTGCCGCTGCCGGTGAATCGCTGGATGAAGCGGCTGCACTGGCAGAAGCCAAAGCGTTCCCTGGTCTCGCCGGTATGGATCTGGCCAAGGAAGTGACGGTTGATAAGCCCTACGCCTGGAATCAGGGCGAGTGGACACTTAAGGGTTATGTGACCGGGCCAACACCACGTTTCAAAGTAGTGGCCTACGATTTTGGTGTGAAGCGAAACATTTTGCGTATGCTGGCTGAACGTGGCTGTGATGTGACCGTGGTGCCGGCTCAAACCTCGGCTGCTGACGTGCTGGCCATGAATCCGGACGGTGTCTTTTTGTCCAATGGTCCTGGCGATCCGGAGCCTTGTGATTACGCGATTGCCGCGATTCGTGAATTCCTGGCGGTAAAGAAGCCTGTGTATGGCATCTGCCTTGGCCACCAGTTGCTGGCTTTGGCTGCGGGCGCTAAGACGGCCAAGATGAAGTTTGGTCACCATGGTGCTAACCATCCGGTTAAGGATGTCGATACCGGCCAGGTGCTGATCACCAGCCAGAACCACGGGTTTGCAGCCGATGTCGATACGCTGCCGGCCAATGTGCGCGTGACGCATGTGTCACTGTTTGATGGCACCTTGCAAGGCATTGCACTGACCGATGCGCCTGCGTTCTCGTTCCAGGGTCACCCCGAAGCGAGCCCCGGTCCGCACGATGTGAGTTACCTCTTTGACCGATTCATCGATCTGATGTCTCAGCACGCTGCAAAATAATAAGAAGCTGAATCATGCCCAAACGTACAGACCTAAAAAGTATTCTGATTATTGGCGCTGGTCCGATTGTTATCGGTCAGGCCTGCGAGTTCGACTATTCCGGTGCCCAGGCCTGTAAGGCGCTGCGCGAAGAAGGCTACAAAGTCATTCTGGTGAATTCGAATCCGGCCACCATCATGACTGATCCGGAGATGGCCGATGTTACCTACATCGAACCGATCACCTGGCAAGTGGTGGCCCGCATCATCGAAACCGAGCGCCCTGACGCGTTGTTGCCCACCATGGGTGGTCAGACGGCATTGAACTGCGCGCTGGATCTGGCGGCTAACGGCGTGTTGGAAAAGTTTGGCGTTGAATTGATTGGCGCTTCGCGTGAAGCCATCGACAAGGCGGAAGACCGCGAAAAATTCAAGCAGGCCATGAACAAGATTGGCCTGGGTTCGGCCCGCTCGGCCATCGCCCACTCGATGGAAGAGGCCTATCAGGTCCAGGCCGGTATCGGCTTCCCGACGATTATCCGTCCGTCATTCACTCTGGGTGGTACGGGTGGCGGTATCGCTTACAACATGGAAGAGTTCGAGACGATCTGTAAGCGCGGTCTCGAAGCGTCGCCGACCAACGAGCTGCTGATTGAAGAATCGCTGCTGGGTTGGAAAGAATACGAAATGGAAGTGGTGCGTGACCGTAAGGACAACTGCATCATCATCTGCTCGATCGAGAACCTGGATCCGATGGGTGTGCACACGGGTGACTCAATTACCGTGGCACCCGCTCAGACGCTCACGGATAAGGAATACCAGATCCTGCGCAATGCATCGATCGCTGTGCTGCGTGAAATTGGCGTCGATACCGGTGGTTCGAACGTGCAGTTTTCGATCAATCCGGATGATGGCCGTATGGTCGTCATTGAAATGAATCCACGTGTATCACGTTCGTCGGCGCTGGCTTCCAAGGCAACCGGTTTCCCGATTGCCAAGATCGCTGCCAAGCTGGCTGTGGGTTATACCCTTGACGAACTGGCTAACGAAATTACCGGCGGGAAAACGCCGGCCTCGTTCGAGCCGTCGATCGATTACGTGGTGACCAAGGTGCCACGTTTTGCCTTTGAAAAATTCCCGATGGCCGACAATCGCCTGACGACCCAGATGAAGTCGGTGGGCGAGGTTATGGCCATTGGACGTACGTTCCAGGAATCGCTGCAAAAAGCCTTGCGCGGCCTGGAAGTCGGTGTTGATGGCTTTAATCTGAAGACAGTTGATCCTGAAACGATTGACGAGCAGCTGGCCAATGCCACGCCGGATCGTCTGTGGTACGTTGCTGATGCCTTTGGCGTTGGCATGTCGGTTGAACGTGTGTTTGAACTGACTAAGATTGATCCGTGGTTCCTGGTTCAGATCAAGGAAATTGTCGACCTGGAACTCACCGTAGAAAAACGTACGTTCGACAGCCTGTCGGCAGATGAGCTGCGCTTCCTGAAGCGTAAAGGTTTCTCGGATCGTCGTCTGGCCTATTTGACGAAGAGCACCGAACAGGCAGTTCGCGAGCGCCGTCATGCCTTGGGCGTTCGCCCTGTTTACAAGCGCGTAGACACCTGTGCCGCCGAGTTTGCTACGAACACGGCTTATATGTACTCGACCTATGAAGACGAGTGTGAGGCACAGCCAACCGATAAGAAAAAGATTATGGTGTTGGGCGGAGGTCCTAACCGTATTGGCCAGGGTATTGAATTCGATTACTGCTGTGTGCACGCTGCCATGGCGATGCGTGAAGACGGATACGAGACCATTATGGTCAACTGTAATCCTGAAACCGTATCGACTGACTACGACACCTCGGATCGTTTGTATTTCGAACCGCTGACGCTGGAAGATGTGCTGGAAATCGTGGCCATCGAAAAGCCGGTCGGCGTAATCGTGCAATACGGCGGTCAGACACCGCTCAAACTGGCGCTGGCACTAGAAGCTAATGGCGTGCCGATTATCGGTACCTCGCCAGACATGATTGATGCGGCCGAAGACCGTGAGCGCTTCCAGAAGCTGCTGCATGATCTGGGTCTGAAGCAGCCGCCTAACCGTACGGCACGTACGGAAGAAGAGGCTCTGCGCATGGCCGAAGAAATCGGCTATCCGCTGGTCGTTCGCCCATCGTATGTGCTGGGTGGTCGTGCCATGGAAATTGTGCACGAGCAGAAAGATCTCGAGCGTTACATGCGCGAAGCCGTGAAGGTTTCGAACGATTCGCCCGTGCTGCTTGATCGCTTCCTCAATGATGCCTGCGAAGTCGATGTGGATGCATTGTCGGATGGCAATGAAGTAATTATCGGCGGTGTGATGGAGCACATCGAGCAGGCAGGCGTACACTCGGGTGACTCGGCCTGTTCGCTTCCACCGTACTCACTGGGCAAACCTGTTCAGGAAGAGCTGCGTCGTCAGACTAAGGCGATGGCAAAGGCGCTCAACGTGTGCGGTCTGATGAACGTGCAGTTTGCGATTAAAGACGATGAAGTTTACGTGCTGGAAGTGAACCCGCGTGCTTCACGTACCGTACCGTTCGTTTCCAAGGCGACTGGTCTGCAATTGGCCAAGATTGCTGCGCGCTGTATGGCGGGTCAATCACTGGCATCGCAAGGTGTAACCAAGGAAGTTGTACCCCCTTATTACTCGGTGAAGGAAGCCGTGTTCCCGTTTGCCAAGTTCCCGGGTGTGGATACGATTCTTGGGCCAGAAATGAAGTCGACTGGTGAAGTCATGGGTGTGGGTAAAACGTTCCCCGAAGCCTTTGTGAAGGCACAGATGGCCAGCAGCGTGATTTTGCCGAAGAGCGGCAAGGTTTTCCTGTCGGTTAAAGACAGCGACAAAGCGAAGGCCGTTGAAATGGCGCGTCAGTTGCATCTGGCGGGCTACCAGCTCATCGCTACGCGTGGTACGGCAAAAGCCATCGAAGAAGCCGGCGTTCCTGTGCAACGTGTGAACAAAGTGACCGAAGGTCGTCCGCATGTGGTTGACGCGATCAAGAACAACGAAATTGCCTTGATCATCAATACAGTGGAAGAAAAGCGTCATGCCATTAATGACTCCCGATCAATCCGTACGTCGGGTCTGATGGCGCGTGTGACCATGTTCACGACGATCTGGGGTGCCGAAGCTGCTGTGGCAGGTATTTTGTCCGGTGATGCGCTCAAGGTCTATGCGATTCAGTCACTGCATGCGCAGTTGAATTAACCGATTGTCACTGCTATGAATAAGATTCCACTGACTGTGACGGGTGCTGCTGCGCTTCAAGAAGAGCTGCATCGTTTGAAAACGGTTGAACGGCCTGCTGTCATTGAGGCGATTGCTGAGGCGCGTGCGCACGGCGATCTTTCGGAAAACGCTGAATACGATGCGGCTAAAGAGAAGCAGGGCTTTATTGAAGGCCGTATTCAGGAAGTCGAAGGCAAACTGAGTCACGCCCAGATCATTGATCCATCGAGCATGGATGCAGATGGCCGTTGTGTGTTTGGTTCAACCGTTGACCTGGAAGATGCTGACTCTGGACAGTCGGTGACCTATCAGATCGTCGGAGAAGACGAAGCGGATATCAAGCAAGGCAAGATTTCGTTTGCGTCACCCTTGGCGCGCGCCCTGATCGGCAAATTCGCCGGTGATGTGGTGCAGGTGCAGACGCCAGGTGGTCAGCGCGAATACGAGATGATCGACGTACGTTACGTATAACTTGGGCTAAACGGGTGCAGTGAACCGCCCCGTTTAGTTATTCTGGAAGTTACGCTTCAGTTGGCGAGGGGCTTTGCGACGGCCGGTAGCCTTACCGGATTTGTCGACTTTGACTTCAACTTTCGGACGCCAGACAACCAGTAATTTGCCAATATGCTGAATTGCCGCAGCATTTAGCGTATTGCAGATTTCAGCGAGGTAGCCTTCGCGAATTTCTCGCTCATCGTTCACTACGCGGATTTTGATCAATCCGTGCTTGTTGAGCGAATGACTGATTTCCTTGAGCACTGTTTCAGACAAGCCGTTGTCGGCAATGGTGACCACGGGATTGAGGCTGTGAGCTTCTGCCTTGAGTGCACGGCGCTCGGCAGTGCTGATAGCCAGTTCGCCAGGAACAGGGGCTTCGGCGGTTTCGTCGGCAAGTAGTTGGGCGATACGATCAAGGGTCATGGTGAACTCAAAGCAGTAAACACGGATAATGCAGGCTGGCATTGTACGCCAGCCTTGAATAGAACAGCGAACTCAATCGAGAGACAGCAGGCAGAATGTATGGCAAGAACCAAAACCAGTAGAGCGTGGATGCGTGAGCACGTGAATGACCCTTGGGTGCAGCGTGCCAAGGCGGAAGGTTGGCGTTCGCGCGCCGCATTCAAGCTGATGGAAGTGGACGATAAAGACAAGCTGATCCGTAAAGGTGCAATTGTTGTGGATTTGGGCTGTACGCCGGGGGGCTGGTCGCAGGTCGCCCGCAAACGCCTGGGCACCACGGGTCGCGTTATCGGGCTGGATTTGTTACCGCTGGATCCGATGTTGCCAGGCGTGGAATTTTTACAGGGCGACTTTCACGAAGAGTCTGTCCTGAAGCAAGTGGAAGAAATGCTTCATGGTGCCAAAGTAGACCTTGTGCTTTCGGATATGGCCCCCAATATGTCAGGTATTCCTTTATCGGATCAGGCACGCTCCGTCCATCTGGCAGAGCTGGCACTGGATTTTGCGGCTAATCACCTGCAACCTCAGGGGTCTTTTCTGGTCAAAGTGTTTCAGGGCTCTGGTTTTGCGGAATATGTCGTCGCCATGCGCAAAGTCTTTCGCAAGGTGGTGACCCGTAAACCAGAGGCATCACGCGGCCGGAGTAGTGAGTTGTATCTGTTGGGGCAGGGCTTGAAGTAACTTGAGTAGTGAGCCGTTACAGGCTCGGGTAGAATGATCGTTCAGTTTGATTAAGGCAGAAAGCCATCGTGAATAACAATCTGTTTCGCAACGTTGCCATTTGGGTCGTCATTGGTTTAGTGCTGATGACGGTCTTCAATCAGTTCAACAACAAGCAGGCTGCTCAGAATTCGGTTGAGTACTCCCAGTTCATCGAAGAGGTGAAGGACGGCAAGATCAGCAAAGTCGTGATGGAGGGTCGCACCCTCAAGGCAACGACAACGGATGGTAAAAAATTGACCTCCTATGCGCCGCCGGATATCTGGTTGGTGTCTGATCTGCTGAAGAGCGGCGTCAAGATTGAAGCCAAGCCGGAAGAAGAGCCATCTATGCTGATGAATATCTTTGTCAGCTGGTTCCCGATGCTGTTGCTGATTGGCGTCTGGATTTTCTTTATGCGTCAGATGCAGGGCGGTGGTGCTAAAGGTGGTGGCCCGTTCTCTTTTGGCAAGAGCAAGGCGCGCATGATGGATCAGGCGCAAAATACAGTGACCTTCGCTGATGTGGCTGGTTGCGATGAAGCCAAGGAAGAAGTGCAGGAGCTCGTCGATTTTCTGAAAGATCCGACCAAATTCCAGAAGCTGGGTGGTCGTATTCCACGTGGCGTGCTGATGGTCGGTAGCCCGGGTACGGGTAAAACGTTGCTAGCCAAGGCTATTGCTGGCGAAGCCAAGGTGCCGTTCTTTTCGATTTCCGGTTCGGACTTTGTGGAAATGTTTGTCGGTGTGGGCGCTGCGCGTGTTCGCGACATGTTCGAACAAGCCAAGAAGCAGTCACCCTGCATCATCTTTATCGATGAAATTGACGCCGTTGGCCGTCATCGTGGCGCCGGCCTGGGTGGCGGAAACGATGAACGTGAACAGACGCTGAATCAGATGCTGGTCGAGATGGATGGTTTTGAAGGCAGCCAAGGCGTGATCGTGATTGCCGCGACCAACCGCCCGGATATTCTGGATCCTGCACTGCTGCGTCCGGGTCGATTCGATCGTCAGGTCGTCGTACCGCTGCCGGATATCCGTGGTCGAGAAGAGATCATCAAGGTACACATGCGTAAGGTGCCTGTTGCACCAGACATCAAGGCCGACATTCTGGCCCGTGGTACGCCGGGTTTCTCTGGGGCCGATCTGGCCAATCTGGTGAATGAGGCCGCGCTGTTTGCCGCACGTCAGAATAAGCGTCTGGTCGACATGGAAGATTTCGAAAAGGCCAAGGACAAGATCATGATGGGCGCCGAGCGTCGCAGCATGGTCATGAGCGAAGACGAAAAGCGCAATACGGCGTATCACGAATCGGGCCATGCAGTCGTTGCCAAACTGCTGCCAAAGTCGGACCCGGTGCATAAAGTAACGATCATCCCGCGCGGCCGTGCCCTGGGCGTAACCATGCAGTTGCCGGAGCAGGATCGTTATGCCTATGACCGTGGCTATCTGATGGATCGTATCGCCGTGTTGTTTGGTGGTCGCGTTGCGGAAGAGCTGTTCATGAATCAGATGACGACGGGCGCTTCGAACGACTTTGAGCGCGCCACATCAATGGCACGTGACATGGTCACCCGCTACGGCATGTCGGATCTGGGCCCCATGGTCTACGGCGAGAATGAGGGCGAAGTGTTCCTCGGTCGCTCCGTGACTACCCACAAAGCGATGTCTGAAGCGACAATGCAACAGGTAGATGCCGAGATCCGCCGGATTATTGACCAGCAGTATGCGCTGGCCAAGCGGTTGCTGGATGAGAATCGTGACAAGGTTGAAGCGATGACGCAGGCACTGCTGGAATGGGAAACCATTGATGCAGACCAGATTAACGACATCATGGCTGGCAATGCACCGCGCCCACCGCAACCGCCGGGAGGTGCGAATCAGCCACCGTCTGCGCCGGCAACGGAAGCCACCAACGGGTCACCTGCAACGGCTTAATGTTTTGTTGATCGTTTAACTTCTTAAGGCCGGTCCGATGTTTAATTCGGGTCGGCCTTTTGTTTTTAGCTGTAGATTTTATGCCTGAAAAAATCATTTCCTGCGGCACACATCAACTCGCCTGGGGGCAAGGTAAGCCGCTTGTGATGGGCATTGTGAATGTGACGCCGGACTCGTTTTCAGGAGATGGCCTTGGTTGCCAAGTGGATGCTGCTTTTGATCAGGCGGTCGCTATGGTCAGAGCAGGCGCTGATCTGGTGGATATTGGTGCCGAGTCGACCCGTCCGGGGGCTGCGGTTGTTAATGCAGAAGAAGAGCTTGGCCGATTGACGCCATTGCTGGAGCGCCTGGTCAAGGAAGGTATTCCGGTTTCGGTAGATACGTATAAATCCGAGGTGATGGCTGAGGCCATTCGTCTGGGGGCTGGGCTGATTAATGATATTTCTGCCCTCGCTGATGCGGGAGCAGATCGTGTGCTGGCGCCCCACGAATCGGTTTCTGTCTGTTTGATGCATATGCAGGGCTCGCCTCAAACCATGCAGCACTCGCCTGTTTACGAAGATGTCGTTACTGAAGTGAATGCGTTTCTATACCAGGCCGTCGCTCGGGCAACGGCAGCGGGTATCGAGCGCAAGCGCCTTATTCTTGACCCCGGGTTTGGCTTTGGCAAGACATTTGCGCATAATCAGATATTGTTTCGTGCGCTACCGAAATGCGTAGCGCTTGGTTTTCCTGTGCTTGTAGGCGTGTCACGAAAGTCAATGATTGGTCAGATTACCGACAAACCCGTTGATCAGCGTGCTGCGGGCAGTGTGGCGGCAGCCTTGCTGGCGGCACAGGCAGGGGCGGCTATTTTGCGCGTCCATGATGTTGCACAGACGGTTGATGCATTAAAAGTGTTGCGGGCACTGGATCCGCAGACGGATTTGGAGTCGTTATGAGTCGTAAATATTTTGGCACGGATGGCGTGCGTGGACGCGTGGGGCAGTATCCGATCACGCCTGATTTTGTGCTGCGTTTGGGTTATGCCGCGGGTCAGGTTTTAGCAAATCGTAATGCATCAGGCTCTCACCGACCTGGCGTGCTGATTGGTAAAGACACGCGAAATTCAGGCTATATGCTCGAGGCTGCGCTAGAGGCCGGGTTTTCGGCTGCCGGCGTGGATGTCTTTTTAACCGGACCTTTGCCAACGCCGGGTATCGCCTATCTGACGCGCGCATTGCGGCTTCAGGCTGGCGTAGTCATTTCTGCATCCCATAATCCGTTCCACGATAATGGCATTAAGTTCTTTTCGGCCGACGGCAAGAAGTTGCCGGATGATGTGGAACGCGCAATTGAGTCGGCCATCGATGCGATGGATGGGAGACCGATGCAAACGGTTGAGCCCAAGGATCTTGGCCGCGCGCGCCGTATTGATGATGCGGCCGGCCGTTATATTGAATTCTGTAAAAGCACAGTGCCTGCCAGCTTCGATTTGCGTGGTTTAAAGATTGTGGTGGATTGTGCCCATGGCGCGGCCTATCACATCGCTGCCGAAGTGTTGCACGAGCTGGGTGCCGAAGTCGTTGCCATCGGCAATATGCCCGATGGTGTCAACATTAATGAAGGCGTGGGTGCGTTGCACCCCGAGCTTCTGGCGTCTACGATTGAGGCAACTGGTGCAGATTTCGGTATTGCGCTGGATGGCGATGCGGATCGATTGGTGATCGTCGATGCGGCAGGCCATGCTTATGACGGCGACCAGATCCTCTATGCCATTGTGCAGGAGCGTTTGCTCGATGGTCCGGTCGCAGGCGTTGTAGGGACTCTGATGACCAATATGGCGCTGGAGCAGGCACTTAAAGCGCGTGGTGTGCCTTTCAAGCGAGCCAAGGTCGGTGATCGCTACGTGATGGAAATGCTCGCTGCTGAAGGGTGGTTGTATGGTGGAGAGAACTCGGGCCATATTCTGGCATTGGATCGCCATACGACGGGTGATGGCCTGGTTTCAGCTTTGCAGGTGCTGGTAGCGCTCAAGCGTGCTGGCGGCAATATGGCAGAGCTACTCGGCGGTTTGGTTTTGTTTCCGCAATGTATGATCAATGTGCCTGTTAAGGCTGGTTTTAACTGGCAAGATCATGTGGGTGTCGTTGCTGCCGTTAAAGCGAGCGAGGGGCGTTTGGGTGCCAAAGGTCGTGTGTTGCTTCGTCCTTCGGGCACGGAACCGGTTTTACGCGTCATGGTTGAGGCCGAAGCGCGTGATTTATCGCAAACCGAAGCAGAATCAATCGTTGCCGCTGTGCGGGCTGCACTGTGAGTCATTGACCGGATGACCGCAAGAAAATAGAATCTAGCCCGTATACAGGCGCTCTCCGGTGGGTTGAGCGCCTTTTTCTCCGCCTTTTCTCGCATGAAGTGCAAATAGGATCAGTGATGACGATCGTCAGAACACCGCTGGTAGTTGGCAACTGGAAGATGAATGGTGCCTTTGACGCGAACCAGTCGTTGCTGGAAAGTTTGCTGAGCGAGTTAGCTCAAAAGCGCCTGCCAGAAATTGGCGTCTGCCCGCCGTTTCCGTATATCGCCCAAGTGGGCGCGTTAGTGACTAACACCCCGGTTGTCTGGGGTGCCCAGACAGTGAGCGAACATCGCGGTGGCGCCTATACGGGACAGGTCAGCGCGCCCATGCTTAAGGATCTGGGTTGCACCTACGTGATCGTTGGCCATTCGGAGCGACGCCAGTATTGTGGCGAAACTGATGATGGCGTTGCACGCCAGGCCGTTGCGGCACTAGATAGCGGCCTGATACCGATTATTTGTGTGGGTGAATCGGCCGATGAAGAAGCTGCGGGTCAGACCCTGGCAGTGATTGATCGTCAATTGGCACCGGTATTGCTGGCCCTGGCCGGCGTAGCAGACGAAGGCGCCACTGTGGTGATCGCTTATGAACCGGTTTGGGCGATTGGCACGGGTAAAACCCCGACGCCGGAGGGCGTGCAGGCAGTTCATGCGCACATCCGTCAGCGTTTGCTGGCGGCAGGCATGGTGCAAACCCGTATTCTTTACGGCGGTAGCGTGAAGGGTAGTAATGCAGACGTGCTGTTTGCGCTACCGGATGTTGATGGCGGGCTGATTGGTGGCGCCGCCCTAGATGCCCTGGATTTCAGTACAATCTGCCTCGCTGCGTCAAAACGCATGTTGTAACAACCGGATTTTTCAAGAAAGAGAAGTAGGCAATCAGATGGATATTCTTTACGTAGTCGTTTTGGTCGTAAACATTGCTTCAGCCCTGGGCGTGATCGGATTAGTGCTCATGCAGCACGGCAAAGGCGCAGATATGGGCGCGGCTTTTGGTAGCGGTGCATCGGGTAGTTTGTTCGGCGCAACGGGTTCTGCCAATTTTCTTTCGCGCTCAACTGCTGTCTTGGCGACCATCTTCTTTATAACTGCGCTAATCCTGGCCAATCTACAATCTTCGCAAGCGAAAAATGCTGGAAGTGTCATGCAAAGCAATGTAGAATCCACCCCCGTTACTGCTGGTGCTGCGAGTGTTCCGACGGAAGGCAAAACTGCTGATCCGGAGGGTGCGTCGAAGGCCAAAAACGTACCTCGGTAAGTTGTTGTTTTACTGGCAATAAACCGAACTGGAATGCCGACGTGGTGAAATTGGTAGACACGCTATCTTGAGGGGGTAGTGGCGTAAGCTGTGCGAGTTCGAGTCTCGCCGTCGGCACCAAGACAAGCTGTCCGTCTTGGTCGTTTTTTGGTTCAAATTGTTGTGCGTCATTTGGCAAACTTTAGGTGGCTTGATGCTCGAAAATTATTTTCCGATTTTGGTGTTCATTGCAGTAGGCGTCGCCGTTGGCGTTCTGGGCCGACTGTTGAACCATGTGCTTGCACCGAATAACCCCGATATTGAAAAACTTTCTGCGTACGAGTGCGGCTTCGAAGCGTTCGAAGATGCGCGCATGAAGTTTGACGTTCGTTATTATCTGATCGCCATTCTGTTTATTCTGTTTGATCTGGAAATTGCCTTCCTGTTCCCGTGGGCGGTGGTAATTAAAGAGATCGGCATGGCCGGTTTTATCACCATGATGGTGTTTCTGGGCATTCTGGTGGTTGGCTTTATCTACGAGTGGCGCAAGGGCGCCCTTGAGTGGGAGTAAGCGATGTCGAAGATTCAGGGCGTCCTTAACGAAGGCTTTGTAACCACAACAGCCGACAAGCTCATCAATTACTGCCGTACTGGTTCGCTATGGCCAATGACCTTCGGTCTGGCCTGTTGCGCCGTAGAAATGATTCACGCGGGCACGTCCCGTTACGACCTTGACCGTTTCGGCATGGTGTTCCGTCCGAGTCCACGTCAGTCTGACCTGATGATTGTGGCTGGCACACTCACCAACAAAATGGCGCCTGCGCTGCGCAAGGTGTATGACCAGATGGCTGAACCACGTTGGGTCGTTTCAATGGGTTCCTGTGCCAATGGCGGTGGTTACTACCACTACTCTTACTCGGTGGTGCGTGGTTGCGATCGTATCGTTCCGGTAGACATTTATGTGCCAGGCTGCCCGCCAACTGCTGAGGCGCTGCTGTACGGCCTGATCCAGTTGCAGAATAAGATTCGTCGTACCAGTACGATTGCCCGCTAAGGCCAGGTTTAGGAAATTTCACGATCATGACGCTAAACACGCAAGCACTCGCCGATCTACTGCAGCAGGTTCTGGGCAGCAGCATTGTGCGTCTGAAGCAAGATCTGGGCGAAGTCACCATTGATGTCGCGCCGGCGGATTATCACGAAGCAGCCATTAAGCTGCGCGATGCGGCTGGTCTCAAATTTGATCAGCTGATTGACCTCTGCGGCATGGATTACTCTACCTATGGTGGTCAGGAGTCGCATCCGCAGCGTTTCGCGGCCATTGTGCATTTGCTCTCCGTAGAATTGAACCAGCGCGTTCGTCTGCGTGTTTATGCCCCGGATGATCAGATGCCGGTTCTGGATTCGGTCGTTGATGTGTGGACCGCGGCTAACTGGTTCGAACGTGAGGCCTTTGATCTGTACGGCATTCTGTTTGTGAACCATCCGGATCTGCGCCGCATTCTGACGGACTATGGTTTTGTTGGTCATCCATTCCGCAAAGACTTTCCGATTTCGGGCTACGTCGAAATGCGTTACGACGAAGAACAAAAGCGCGTTATCTACCAACCAGTCACTATCGAGCCACGCGAGAACACGCCGCGTATCGTGCGTGAATCAACTTACGGCGAACCTGCGGTTTAACCGCGGGATCACTTTTAAAGATCAGTACGGACCTAACCGGACATCCAGGATCCCAGCATGTCAGAGATTCGTAACTACACATTGAACTTCGGCCCACAGC
Source organism: uncultured Dechloromonas sp. (assembly GCA_964525545.1). Lineage (GTDB taxonomy): Bacteria > Pseudomonadota > Gammaproteobacteria > Burkholderiales > Rhodocyclaceae > Fluviibacter. The sequence goes on along the minus strand of CAZGHR010000001.1, from coordinate 38,445 downwards.
ACCCTTCGGCACACGGTGTGCTGCGTCTCGTGCTGGAGCTGGATGGTGAAACAGTCGAACGCGCCGACCCGCATATCGGACTATTGCACCGTGCGACTGAAAAACTGGCTGAGACCCGTACCTGGGTTCAGTCTGTGCCTTACATGGATCGTCTGGACTACGTGTCGACGATGTGTAACGAGCACGCTTACTGCTTAGCGATTGAAAAGCTGCTCGGCGTTGAAGTGCCGGAACGCGCGCAGTACATCCGCGTGATGTTCGATGAAGTCACGCGATTGCTGAATCACCTGTTGTGGATTGGCTGTCACGGTCTGGACGTGGGTGCCATGACCATGGCGCTTTATACCTTCCGCGATCGTGAAGATCTCATGGATGTGTATGAGTCTGTATCGGGCGCTCGTCTGCATGCTGCGTACATTCGCCCGGGCGGTGTCTACCGTGATCTGCCGGATGTGATGCCGAAGTACGAAGTATCCCGCTGGAAAGATGCCAAGCGCGTTGCCGAGCTGAACGAGAATCGTCAGGGCTCGCTGCTCGACTTCCTGGAAGACTTTACCAACCGCTTTCCGAAATATCTGGATGACTATCACAACCTGCTGACAGACAACCGGATCTGGAAACAACGTCTGGTAGATGTAGGTGTGGTGTCGCCTGAGCGCGCCCTGAACATGGGCTTTACGGGTGCCATGCTGCGTGGTTCGGGTATTGCCTGGGACCTGCGTAAGAAGCAGCCGTACGAAGTGTACGACCGCATAGACTTTGATATTCCGGTTGGCACCAACGGTGACTCCTACGATCGTTACCTCGTCCGCATGGAAGAAATGGCGCAGTCCAACCGCATCATCAAGCAGTGCATTACCTGGCTACGCGCTAACCCGGGCCCGGTTATGACGAATGACTATAAAGTGGCGCCGCCGCCGCGCGAAGCCATGAAGTCGAACATGGAAGAACTGATTCACCACTTCAAGCACTTTACGGAAGGCATCCACGTGCCTGAGCATGAGTGCTATGCCGCGATTGAGCATCCGAAGGGTGAGTTCGGTATTTACCTGGCATCGGATGGTGCCAATAAGCCGTATCGCATGAAGATCCGTGCTCCGGGCTTTGCGCATCTCTCGGCGCTAGAAGAGATGTCGCGCGGACACATGATTGCCGACGTGGTCACGATCATCGGGACCCAGGATATCGTTTTTGGTGAGGTTGACCGCTGATGCTGACTCAGGAAACCCTCGCGCGTTTTGACCGCGAAATTGCCAAGTACCCGGCTGAGCAGAAACAGTCGGCTGTGATGGCCTGTTTGACGCTGGCACAAGTTGAAAAGGGCTGGCTGGCGAAAGAGACTATTGCCTTCGTTGCAGACTACCTCGATATGCCTGCGATTGCTGCTGAAGAAGTGGCAACCTTTTACAACATGTACAACCTGAAACCGGTGGGCAAATACAAGCTGGCGGTATGTACCTGTATCCCGTGTGCACTGTCGGGTGGGCGCGATGCTGCGGCCTACCTTGCTGAGCGTCTGGGAATCAAATTGGGTGAAACGACTGCCGATGGCCGTTTTACGCTGGTTGAAAGTGAATGTCAGGGTGCCTGTGGTGATGCACCGGTTGCTTTGGTGAATAACCACAGCATGAAGAGCTTCCTGACGCCTGACAAGCTGGATCAACTGCTGGAGGAACTGAAGTAATGGCTATCCTCGGTTCCATTAATCCGATTATGACCGCAAGCTGGCAGGGTGATGCCGGCTGGGGTATCGATGCCTACATGAAGCGCGGCGGTTACGAAGCGCTGAAAAAGATTCTTTCAGAAAAAATGCCGCCAGAAGCGGTGATTGCTGAAGTGAAGAAATCGGTGCTACGCGGTCGTGGTGGTGCAGGCTTCCCAACGGGCCTGAAGTGGAGCTTTATGCCCCGCACCATGCCCGGTGACAAATATATCTGTTGTAACACCGACGAAGGTGAGCCCGGTACGTTTAAAGACCGCGACATCATGCGTTATGACCCGCATTCAGTGATTGAGGGCATGATCATCGGTGCATACGCCATGGGTGCGACCCGTGGCTATAACTATGTGCACGGCGAAATCTACGAACTGTACGAACGCTTCGAAGCAGCATTGGCTGAAGCCCGTGCTGCCGGCTTCCTGGGGCAGAACATTCTGGGTAGCGATCATTCGTTCGAACTGTTTGCGCACCACGGTTACGGCGCCTACATCTGTGGTGAAGAAACTGCGTTGCTGGATTCGATTGAAGGCAAGAAGGGTCAGCCACGATTCAAGCCGCCGTTCCCGGCCTCGTATGGCTTGTACGGTCGTCCGACGACCGTGAACAACACCGAAACATTTGCATCGGTGCCGTTCATTATCCGTCTGGGTGCCGATAACTTCTTGAATGCCGGCAAAGAGAATAATGGCGGTACTAAGCTATTCTCGATCTCCGGTCACGTTGAACGTCCTGGTAACTACGAAATTCCGCTGGGTACACCGTTTTCAACACTGTTGGAAATGGCCGGTGGTGTCCGCGGCGGTCGCAAGCTTAAGGCAGTTATTCCGGGTGGCTCTTCGTCACCGGTGTTGCCTGGCGACATCATGATGCAATGTACGATGGATTATGACTCCATATCCAAGGCCGGTTCGATGCTGGGCTCTGGCGCTGTTATCGTGATGGACGAAACGGTCTGTATGGTTGATGTGCTGAATCGCCTGTCGTTCTTCTATCACGAAGAATCATGCGGTCAGTGCACGCCATGCCGTGAAGGTACCAACTGGCTTTACCAGATTGTCCATCGTATTGAGACAGGTGAGGGCAAGCCAGAAGACCTGGATATGCTCCTGTCGATCTGTAGCAACATCTGTGGCCGCACTATTTGCGCCCTGGGTGATGCAGCAGCCTTCCCGGTCATGAGCTTCCTCAAGCATTTCCGCTCGGAGTTTGAATATCACATTCAGCACAAGACCTGTCTGGTGCCGAAAGATATTCAACGCGCCGGTAGTACGTTCCACAGACATCCGAACGCCGCCTGATAGGGCGTCCCGCTTCATTCATAGATCTGATTTCGCGAGTCGCACATGCTAGAAATTGAAATCGACGGCAAAAAGGCACAGGTAGCTGACGGTTCTACCGTGATGGATGCTGCCAGCCAGTTGGGCATCTACATTCCGCACTTCTGTTACCACAAGAAGCTGTCGATTGCCGCTAACTGCCGGATGTGTCTGGTTCAGGTAGAGAAGGCGCCTAAGCCGCTGCCTGCCTGTGCAACGCCTGTTACCAATGGCATGAAAGTGTTTACGCACTCCGAGCTGGCCGTTACAGCCCAGAAGGGTGTGATGGAGTTCCTGCTGATTAATCACCCGCTGGATTGCCCAATCTGTGACCAAGGTGGTGAGTGTCAGCTCCAGGATTTGGCTGTTGGTTATGGTCAGAGCGGTTCGCGCTTCACTGAAGAAAAGCACGTTGTATTCCACAAAAACGTTGGCCCGCTGATTTCGATGGAAGAAATGAGCCGCTGTATCCATTGCACGCGCTGCGTGCGCTTCGGTCAGGAAGTGGCCGGCGTGATGGAACTGGGCATGGTCAATCGTAATGTGCATTCAGAAATTACGACTTTTGTCGGTAAGACAGTTGATTCCGAACTGTCAGGCAACATGATTGATATTTGCCCGGTCGGTGCACTGACCTCCAAGCCATTCCGCTATTCGGCACGTACTTGGGAGTTGCAGCGCCGGAAATCTGTTTCGCCACATGATGCAACCGGTGCGAACGTTACCGTTCAGATCAAGGGTGATGTGGTCAAGCGTGTTCTCCCATTCGATAACGAAAACGTTAATGAATGCTGGATTTCCGATAAGGATCGCTTCTCCTACGAATCTCTGAACAGTGCCGAACGTTTGCTGAAGCCTATGCTAAAGCAAGGTGGTCAGTGGCAAGAGGTTGAATGGAATGTTGCGCTGGATTACGTGGCGCACGGTCTGCGCACCATTGCCAAAGACAATGGGGCAGATCAGGTCGCGACGGTAGTAAGCCCGCACGCTACGCTGGAAGAAATGTATCTGGCGGGTCGCATTACACGTTCGATTGGTTCGGACAATATCGATTTCCGCCTGCGTCAACAGGATTTCCGTGCCGATGCACAGCGTCCTGGTGCCGCACCATGGTTGGGTCTGCCGTTGGCCGATCTGAGCAATGTCGATGCGGCACTGATCGTGGGTGGCTTCCTGCGCAAGGATGCGCCACTGGTCGCACAGCGTCTACGTCATGCCGCACGTAAAGGTGCTGCCGTGTATTCGGTTAATGTGACCAGCGATGATTCGTTGATTAAACATGCCGGCATGATCTATACACCGCCGGGTCAGTTGGTTGCTGCATTGGCCGGTGTCGTACGTGCTGCAGCTGAAATTAAGGGTGTCCAGGCCTCTGCGCTGGCTGCCTTGGGTAACGCCGGTGAGCTCGAGCGCAAGATTGCGACGGCATTGATTGGTGAGCCTCAGATCGAATCGGGTCCTCGCGCGATTCTTCTAGGTAATGTGGCTGTTCAGCACCCTGACTATTCGCTGCTGGAACAGCTGGCGGGTGAATTGGCGACCATCACCGGTGCTTCTGCCGGTACCGTGGGCGAAGCTGCTAACTCGGTAGGTGGCTACATTGCCAAGGCCATGCCGCAACAGGGTGGTCGTGATGCGGCTCGACTCTTTGCGGAACCACGTAAAGCCTATGTGTTGTTCGGCTGCGAGCCTTCATTGGATGTTGCTAATCCTGCCCAGGCGCTGCGTGCATTGAACGCGGCTGATATGGTGGTTCAGTTTGCAACCTTCAAGGATGCAGATGCCATGGCTTACGCCGATGTGCTGTTGCCATTGTCACCCTTTACTGAAACATCGGGCACTTTCGTCAATGGCGAAGGCGTCGCGCAATCCTTTGTAGGCGTTGTCCGTCCCGCCGGCGATTCTCGTCCGGGTTGGAAGCTCCTCCGCGTTCTGGGCAATCTGCTGAATGTAGAACGCTTCGATTACCAGAGCAGCGAAGAAGTGCGCAATGAAATGCTGGGCGCAGATAACACGCTGCCAGAAGGGTCGCTCGCTTGTGTCCTGCCAGCGACTGCAACAGCTGTAACGACACAGCAAGGCAGTGGTTTGCAGCGTATTGCCGATGTGCCGATATATTTTGCTGATGCGCTGGCTCGTCGCTCGCCATCGTTGCAGAAGACTAAAGATGCGCAAGCGCCAACTGCCCGTATGAATGCGGCAACCTTAGCGCAAGTGGGTGCGGTTGATGGTCGTAGCGTTCGCGTGAAAGGTAGCGAAGGTGCGGCAACGCTAAATGCGGTTCTGGATAACACCGTGCCGGATGGTTGTGTACGTATTGCTGCGGCACACCCGTCAACGGCAATCATCGGTGCTTTGAATGACATGATCGTCGTGGAGTGTGTCTGATGGATGCCATGATTCAACTTGGTCAAAACCTTTTCGGAGCAGGCTGGCCGTTAATCTGGTCGCTCCTGAAGATTGTTGGCATCGTTGCACCGCTGCTGCTGGCTGTTGCTTATCTGACGTACTTTGAACGTAAAGTCATTGGTTACATGCAGATCCGTATCGGCCCGAACCGTGTGGGTCCTTGGGGTCTGCTGCAGCCGATCGCCGATGGCGTAAAACTGCTGCTCAAAGAAAGCATCGTACCAACGGTTGCTAACAAGTTCCTCTACATTCTGGCGCCTGTCCTGTCGATTGCACCAGCGCTCGTTGCCTGGGCGGTTATCCCATTCTCGGATGGTTGGGTGCTGGCAGACATTGATGCAGGCTTGTTGTTTGTACTGGCTTTGTCTTCAGTCGGTATCTACGGTGTGATCCTAGCCGGTTGGTCTTCAAACTCGAAGTACGCTTTCCTTGGCGCTATGCGTTTAGGCGCTCAAATGATTTCTTATGAAATCGCCATGGGCTTTGCACTGGTCTGTGTGTTGATGGTGTCGCAGAGCCTGAATCTTTCCGACATTGTTAACGGACAAGACAAGGGTATCTTTGCCGATTACGGCGTAGGCATCCTTTCGTGGAACTGGATTCCGCTGTTCCCGATGTTCCTGGTTTACTTCATCTCCGGCATTGCAGAAACAAACCGCGCACCATTTGACGTGGCAGAAGGCGAATCAGAAATCGTGGCAGGTTTCCACGTGGATTACTCCGGTTTTGCTTTTGCGCTGTTCTTCCTGGCCGAATACGCCAACATGATTCTGATCAGTATTCTGACCTCCATCATGTTCCTGGGTGGCTGGCTGTCCCCAGTTGGGTTCTTGCCGGATAGCTTCTTCTGGCTTGCACTCAAGACATCTGCTTTACTGTTCTGTTTCCTCTGGTTCCGCGCAACCTTCCCGCGTTACCGTTATGACCAGATTATGCGTCTGGGCTGGAAAGTGTTCATTCCCCTGACGATCATCTGGTTGGTCGTAACGGGTGTCTGGTTGATTTCCCCGCTGAATATCTGGAACTAAGATCATGGGTGCCATTAGCGAATTCGTCACCAAGAGCAAACAGGTTGTTAACAGCCTGTTCTTGAAAGAGCTCCGTAAGGGTTTGAGCGTGACCGGTTGGTATTTTTTCCAGCCAAAGATCACCGTTCAGTATCCTGAAGAAAAAACACCACAAAGCCGTCGCTTCCGTGGTTTACACGCATTGCGCCGTTATCCTAACGGGGAAGAGCGTTGCATTGCCTGTAAGCTCTGCGAAGCAATTTGTCCGGCGATGGCCATCACGATTGAGTCTGATCAGCGCGATGACGGCAGCCGCCGTACCACCCGCTACGATATTGATCTGACCAAGTGCATTTTCTGCGGTTTCTGTGAAGAAGCTTGCCCGGTCGACGCCATTGTCGAAACGCGCGTATTTGAGTACCACGGTGAAGCACGTGGTGATTTGTACTACACCAAGCCGATGCTGCTGGCGAATGGGGATCGTTACGAATCCCAGATCGCTGCGGATCGCGCTGGCGATGCCCCATACCGATAAGGATTAAAGATGGACTTCAAACTAATCCTCTTTTATGTACTGTCTACCATTCTGGTGGGTTCCAGTCTAGGTGTGGTTGCCGCACGTAACCCAGTGAACGCTGCAATGTTCCTGGTGCTGAGTTTCTTTACGGCAGCCATGGTATGGATGCTTGCTCAAGCGGAATTTCTGGCGATTGTGCTGATTCTGGTTTACGTAGGCGCCGTGATGGTGTTGTTCCTATTTGTGGTGATGATGCTGGATATCAATCTGGATCGTCTACGTCAGGGTTTCTGGAGCTACCTGCCGCTAGGTGCTCTGATCGGCATTCTGATGATTCTGGAAATGAGCATTGTGCTTGGTGGTCAGTACTTCCAGGTTCTGGATATGCCGCTACCGCCTGAATTGGCCGATTCCTCAAACACCAAGGATCTGGGTCTGTTGCTCTATACCCAGTACACCTATCCCGATCAAGTTGCTGCCGCAATCCTACTGGTTGCAATTATTGCAGCGATTATCCTTACGCATCGTGGTCGTAAAGATACGAAGCGCCAGATCATTTCCGACCAGGTTGCTGTCAAGGCAGCTGATCGCCTGCGTGTCGTGAAAATGGATGCTGTAAAACCTCAACCTGTTGCTCCTGCCGCTTCCGAAACAGAAGCTGGCGATAGCGCTGCTAAATAACCCAGACCGAGTTAGAACCGGAGACTGCCTTGCTGACCCTCTCACATTTCCTCGTCCTGGCCGCTGTGCTTTTCGGCATTAGCGTGATTGGACTTTTCCTGAATCGGAAAAATTTGATCATCCTGCTGATGGCCATCGAATTGATGCTGCTTGCCGTCAACACCAATTTTATTGCCTTCTCTCATTTCCTACAGGATCTGAATGGCCAGGTGTTCGTATTCTTTATTCTGGCGGTGGCTGCTGCCGAATCGGCAATTGGTCTCGCTATTCTGGTTGTTCTGTTCCGTAATCTGTCCACGATCCATGTGGATGATCTCGACCGTATGAAGGGCTAAGCAGGAATCGTCTCATGGACATGAAATCCCTTTACCTCACCGTACCCCTGGCACCCCTCGTTGGTGCTGCTCTGGCTGGCTTTACCTGTCGTGTTACACCACGCTGGTTCTCGGCGGGGGTGACTATCCTCGGCGTCGCCATTTCAATGGTTGCCTCGCTGCTCATCATGAAAGACGTGCTGGCCGGTCATACGTTCTATGGCAACCTGTACACATGGGCAACCAGCGGCAACTACACGTTCAGTATTGGTTTCCAGATCGATACGCTTACCGCCATGATGATGTGCGTGGTGAACTCGGTCTCCCTGCTGGTGCATATCTACACCATCGGCTATATGGCTGAGGATGACGGCTTCCGTCGCTTCTTCTCGTACATCAGCCTGTTTACCTTCTCGATGCTCATGCTGGTGATGAGCAATAACTTCCTGCAGCTGTTCTTTGGTTGGGAAGCAGTGGGTCTGGTGTCGTATCTGCTGATCGGTTTCTACATGAACCGCGATACAGCCATTTTCGCTAACCTGAAGGCCTTCCTCGTAAACCGTGTCGGTGACTTTGGTTTCATCCTGGGTATCGGTCTGGTGCTCGCTTATTTCGGCACACTGGATTACGCAGAAGTTTTCAAAGCAGCGCCATCGCTGGCTGACAAAACCATTAACCTGTGGGGTACGGCAGAGTGGTCCCTGATGACAGTGACCTGTATCTGCCTGTTCATCGGTGCCATGGGTAAATCGGCTCAGGTGCCATTGCATGTGTGGCTGCCTGATTCGATGGAAGGCCCGACGCCTATTTCTGCCCTGATTCACGCTGCTACGATGGTGACGGCCGGTATCTTTATGGTCGCCCGTTGCTCGCCGCTGTTTAATCTGTCGCCAACGGCGCTGTCGTTTATTCTCATCATCGGTGCAACAACGGCATTGTTCATGGGCTTCCTGGGTATGATCCAGAACGACATTAAGCGCATTGTTGCCTACTCGACCCTGTCGCAACTGGGTTACATGACGGTTGCTCTGGGTGTTGCTGCTTACCCGATCGCCATCTTCCACCTGATGACGCACGCTTTCTTCAAGGCGTTGCTGTTCCTCGGTGCCGGTTCGGTCATTATCGGTATGCACCACGATCAGGACATCCGTAACATGGGTGGCTTGTGGAAATACATGCCAGTGACCTGGATTACGACGCTGATCGGCTCGCTGTCACTGATCGCATTCCCGTTCTTCTCGGGCTTCTACTCCAAAGACTCGATTATCGAAGCGGTGCATATGTCGCATATCACCGGCTCGGGCTACGCACTGTTTGCTGTTGTCGCCAGCGTTTTCGTGACGACCTACTACACGATGCGTTCGTATTTCATCGTGTTCCATGGCCGCGAGCGCTGGAATGATGCAGAACACGTGGCTGCTGCGCATGCTCATGATGATCACGCACATGATGCGCATGGCCATGATGATCATGGTCACGAGGAGCATCATCATGGTTTGCAACCTGGTGATAAGCCACACGAGTCGCCATGGGTTGTTACGCTGCCGCTGATCTTGCTGGCGATTCCGTCAGTGCTTATTGGCTACTACGCCATAGACCCAATGCTTTATGGTTCTTTCTTTGACGGTGTCATTTACGTCAATAAGGCTATTCCCGTAATGGCTGAAATGAAAGAAGAGTTCCATGGTCCATTGGCAATGGCACTGCACGCGGTACAAACACTGCCGTTCTGGTTGATGGTTGCCGGCCTGGTTGTAACGTACTACTTCTACATGGTGAAACCATCGATTCCTGCCGCATTGGCCAAGAAGTTCCATGGCATCTACACGCTGATGGATAACAAGTATTACTTCGATGCGTTCAATATGGCTGTGTTTGCAGGTGGTGCCCGTAAGCTGGGTGGCTTCCTGAATCGATTTGGCGAAGCAACGCTTATCGACGGCTTCTTCGTTAACGGTTCGGCCAAGCTGGTTGGCGTAGTGGCGGGTATTGTCCGTCACTTCCAGACGGGCTATCTGTACCAGTACGCATTTACGATGATCATCGGTGTGTTTGCCCTGCTAACGCTGTGGTTCTTCACAACCTGATTTCAATTAACCGGTTCCAATTGCGCTGCCTCTGTATTTTCTGGAAATGACTATGTCTGGTTACCCGCTACTATCGCTTGCCATCTGGATTCCAATCGTGGCCGGCCTGCTTATTCTGGCAGTCGGTCGTGATAGCAATCCCGGGCTTTCGCGCATCCTTTCCCTGATCGGCGCCCTGGCGGGTTTACTGATTACTTTCCCGCTGTATACCAACTTCGACGCATCGTCGACAGTGATGCAGTTTGTTGAACTGGCTCCGTGGATTCCGCGCTTCAACATTAACTATCACCTGGGTGTTGATGGCATCTCGATGCCGTTCATTATTCTGAACAGCTTCATTACCCTGATCGTGGTGCTGGCTGGTTGGCAGGTCATCAAATACAAGGTGGCTCAGTACAATGCCGCATTCCTGATTATGTCGGGTCTGTTTAATGGTATTTTCTGTGCGCTAGATGGCATTCTATTCTACGTCTTCTTTGAAGCCTCGCTCATCCCGATGTATCTGATCATCGGTATCTGGGGTGGTCATAACCGTGTTTACGCTGCTATCAAGTTCTTCCTGTACACACTGTTGGGTTCCTTGCTGTTCCTGGTTGCCCAGCTCTACCTGTTCATTTACTCAGGCGGTAGCTTTTCGATTCTGGATTGGCATCAAATGCCGATTCCAATGGGTCCGCAAATTGCTATCTTCATGGCCTTCCTGATTGCGTTCGCTGTCAAAGTGCCGATGTGGCCACTGCACACCTGGTTGCCTGATGCACACCCGGAAGCGCCAACCGGTGGCTCTATCGTGCTGGCTGCCATTGCGCTAAAGCTGGGTGCCTATGGTTTCCTGCGTTTCTCGCTGCCGATCCTGCCTGATGCATCGCACGAATTGTCATGGCTGATGATTACGCTGTCGTTGATCGCTGTTGTTTACATTGGCCTGGTCGCACTGGTTCAGGCGGATATGAAGCGACTGGTTGCGTACTCGTCAATTGCTCACATGGGCTTCGTGACACTGGGTTTCTTCCTGTTCACCCCAATGGCCGTTGAGGGCGCGATTGTTCAGATGATCTCGCACGGCTTTGTGGCTGGCGCTATGTTCTACTGTATTGGTGTGATCTACGATCGTATCCATACCCATTTGATCGCTGATTGCGGGGGCATTGTTTACAAAATGCCGATTTTTGCCGCCTTTGCACTGTTCTTCGCGATGGCGAATGCCGGTCTACCAGCCACTTCGGGTTTTGTTGGCGAGTTCATGATTATTCTGGGTGCAGTTGAAGTGAACTTCTGGGTTGCCTTGATTGCGGCTACCAGCATGATCACGAGTGCGGCTTATACCTTGTGGATGTACAAGCGTGTTTATTTTGGCCCAATCGCCAATCATCACGTTGAAGAACTGACGGATGCCAATAAGCGCGAGCTGTTTATTATGGCCGTGCTGGCATTCTTCGTCCTGGCATTCGGTGTCTGGCCTGAGCCGCTCACCCACATCATGCATACCTCTGTGAATGATCTGCTGCGTCACGTAGCAATCAGCAAACTCCAGTAACGGAACCTGACACTATGAACCCCTACGTGCTTGATCTTATTACAGCTAGCCCAGAAGTCCTGGTGCTGGCCATGGGCTGTCTGATTCTTATTCTGGATCTGTTTGTTAAAGATCCTGCGCACACCTCGACATTCGTCATGACCCAGCTGACCCTGGTGGGTGCTGCCATCCTGACGCTGTTCACCAGCACAGGTGAGGTGGTCTACGCATTTAACGGTCTGTATGTTGATGACCTTATGGGTGATCTGCTCAAACTGGTTCTTTATCTGACCGCCATGGTCACCTTGTTCTATGCACGTCCGTACGTGTTGCAGCGTCCGGATCTGCGTCGTGGCGAGTTCTACGTACTGGTACTGTTTGCCACCCTGGGCATGATGGTCATGATCTCGGCAAATCATCTGCTGACGATCTATCTGGGTGTTGAATTGCTGACCCTTTCGACCTATGCACTGATCGCTATGAACCGTGACAGCGTGTCTTCAACTGAAGCTGCGATGAAGTATTTCGTGCTGGGTGCGCTGGCTTCAGGCCTCCTGTTGTACGGTATGTCGATGATTTATGGCGCAACCGGTACGCTGAGCATTCCGGAAATCTCGGATGCGCTGGTAGCTAATGCTGCCAATCCAACCGTCCTGATTTTTGGTCTGGTCTTCATTGTGTCTGGTCTGGCCTTCAAGCTCGGCGTTGTGCCATTCCACATGTGGGTTCCTGATGTGTATCAGGGTGCACCAACACCGATCACCATGTTGATCGGTGGCGCCCCTAAACTGGCTGCCTTTGCGATCACTATGCGTCTTCTGGTGTCGGGCCTCTTGCTGCTGGCACCCGATTGGCAAGGCATGCTGCTGATTCTGGCTGTGCTCTCGCTGGCAATCGGTAACCTGGCGGCTATCCCGCAAACTAATATTAAGCGCATGCTGGCCTATTCAACCATTTCCCACATGGGCTTTGTCCTGCTGGGTATTGTTGTGGGTGTGGTCGGTGGTGATGCGCGCTTTGCCCTGAACGCATACAGCTCATCGATGTTCTATGTCGTCTCTTACGTCATGATGAGCGTCGCAGCCTTCGGTGTGATTATTCTGCTGTCGCGCGCGGGTTTTGAAGCGGATCGTATTGATGACTTCAAAGGCTTGAACAAGCGTAACCCCTGGTTTGCAGCCGTCATGATGATGATCATGTTCTCTATGGCGGGTGTGCCTTTCTTCATCGGTTTCTTTGCCAAGTTCTCGATTCTGCAAGCGGTGGTTGCTTCAGGTCAGATTGGGCTCGCAATTTACGCAGTGCTGATGTCGCTGATTGGTGCTTTCTACTATCTGCGCATCGTTAAAGTGATGTACTTTGATGAGCCAATCGATGAGTCGCCGATTGAAGCGCCTACCGATATGCGCGTATTGCTGTCGATTAACGGGTTAGCCATTGCATTATTCGGCCTATTCCCGCAAACGATTATGTCGCTCTGCGCCTTCTCGCTTCTCCGTTCACTGTAAGAGAACCAGAAGCCATCAAAACGCCCCGTTCGTCGGGGCGTTTTGTTTTTAAGGAAGCCTTATGGATACCCATAATAAGGACGCTCACCTGATTGAAAGCTGTATTACCAGCGAAAGTGTCTGGAAGGGCCGTTTGCTCGATGTGCGTCGAGATGTCGTTCGTTTACCAGATGGTAGTGAGGGAGTGCGTGAATATGTGACGCACCCGGGTGCGGTGGTCATTATCCCGGTGCTGCCAAACGGCAAACTGATATTTGAACGGCAATACCGATACCCGGTGGGTAGGGTGATGCTCGAACTACCGGCAGGAAAAATTGATCCGGGCGAAGACCCGTTAATAACCGCACAGCGCGAGCTCAGGGAAGAAACCGGCCACACAGCCCAGCAATGGCGGCATTTAGCAACCATGCATCCGACGATTGGCTATGCCAATGAGCGGATCGAGATTTACCTGGCGCAAGATCTAACCTCTCTGGGAAAGAATGATCTGGACGAGGGTGAATTTCTCGATTTGCTTGAGTTAAGTTTGGACGAGGCTATGGAGGCCGTTCGGCAGGGTTTGCTAACTGACGGCAAGACGCTGTCAGCGCTCTTGTGGGCAGAGAAGGTACTGACAGGCCAGTGGGTTTAGTTCAGATGAAACAGTGACAAGCCAGGTTTGCTGCGTTGCAGCTTGTAAGTTGACTCAATTAGTGGAGTATAGGAGAACCCAACATTCAGGAGCGCTTAAATGCCACACAGAAAACTGAAGGCCGTTGTAAGTCATCGTCCCCTCGTGATTGCAGATCCGGGAACAAGTGTTCTGACAGCTGTAAAGGCAATGCGTGAGAAGGGTGTGGGTTCCGTTCTCGTGACTGAAGCAGGGCACCTTGTCGGGATTTTTACCGAGCGTGACCTGATGAATCGTGTGATTGCCGACGAATTAGTGCCGTCGGATACCTTGCTGAGTCAGGTAATGACTGAAAAAGTCATTGGGCTGGAAGCTGACAAACCTTTGTCACATGCGTTACACCTGATGCATCAGCATGGATTCAGACATGTCCCAGTCCTGGAACAGGGCGTTCCGGTTGGTATTGTCTCTGCCCGTGATGCGCTTGGTATCGAATGGCAGGATTTTGAACGTGAGTTGAAACTGGCTGATGATATTGCGGAGATTCTTGCCTGATTTCCGTTCTCTCTAAAAGCAAAAGGACCCAGCGGGTCCTTTTGCTTTTGCATTGCTTAAACGGAATGCTTAGTTCTGTTCGGGCAGGACGATATTCACTTCCAGAACTTCGTAGTTGCCTTTCTTTTCCATGGATACTTTGATGTCATCTGCATTGACATGAACGTATTTGGAAATAACTGCCACTAGCTCCTGCTGCATGGCTGGGAGAAAATCAGCAGATGGCTTGCCATCATCAACACGCTCGCGGGCAATAATCAGCTGCAGACGTTCCTTGGCCATGTTGGCCGTTTTGGGCTTTGAACCAAAAATTAGAGAGAGGAGGGACATGACTTAGCCTCCGAACAGACGCTTGAACAGGCCTGGCTTCTCGTACGAAACGAAGCGCAGCGGGGCGTCTTCACCCAGGAAGCGGGCAATCACATCCTTGTAGGCTTCAGCCACTTCGGATTGCTCGATATGAATGGCCGGCGTACCTTGGTTCGATGCGTGAAGTACCGACTCGGATTCTGGAATGACGCCGATAATGGGTACACGCAGGATTTCCTGAACGTCTTTGTAAGACAGCATCTCGCCGTCCTCAACACGCTTTGGAGAATAACGCGTAACGAGTAGGTGTTCTTTGACCGGTTCGCCACCCGCTTGAGCACGCTTGGACTTGGCCTGCAGAATGCCCAGGATGCGATCCGAGTCACGCACGGATGACACTTCCGGGTTGGTAACGATAATGGCTTCATCGGCAAAGGTGAGGGCCATCACTGCACCGCGTTCGATACCAGCAGGCGAGTCACAGATCACATATTCGAAACCCATGTGTTCAAGATCTTTCAGAACCTTTTCGACGCCTTCTTCAGTGAGCGCATCTTTGTCACGGGTTTGCGATGCTGGCAGTACGAAGAGGTTTTCGCAATGCTTGTCTTTGATCAGCGCCTGATTCAGGGTGGCTTCACCGGAGATCACATTGACCAGATCGTAAACAACGCGACGTTCGCAGCCCATGATCAGATCCAGATTACGCAGACCCACATCGAAATCGATGACGGCAGTTTTAAAGCCGCGCATGGCCAGGCCACTAGCGAAAGAGGCGCTGGTGGTGGTTTTACCAACGCCACCCTTACCTGATGTTACGACAACAATACGAGTCACATCTGCTCCCGGAAATAGATAGTAAAAACTTTATAGATTTTATCTGATTCAACCCGTTGTTTGTACGCCTGAGGCTCAATCGACGCGAAGAATATCGATTTCAAGACGGGATTTCTGACCCGTGCTCAGGGATACCACCGGTTCTTGTGCCAAGCGCACCTGCACAGGTTGGTTGGCCAGCTTGGCGGGTACGCCGTCTTCAAAGGTGCGGTAAATCCCGGCAATCGATACGAGTTCGGCAGCAAACACGGTCGTCAAAATGCGCGCCTGTGCGTTGCCGCGGGCACCTGCAAGAGCACGTCCGCGTAGCGGTGCATAAACGTGAATATTTCCATCGGCAATGACTTCGGCACCAGGGTTTACGGCCGCCAGAATGACCAGGTCTCCGCCACGCGCATACACCTGCTGTCCAGAGCGCAATGGGCGGTCGATCACCAGTGTGCCAGGGGTGTCCAGTAAGGATTCGTCTGGATCTGCTTTGGCCGGTTCTGTAACCGCAGATTCAGTAATTGGTGGCGCAGCTTTACGCAAGCTGGCGGGGATTTTGTCGAGCGCTGGATCAGCGACGACGGGTTTTTTGGGTGCAGCCGCTGGCTTTGCTGATCGTCCGGCGCTCAGTGCCAGAGAGGGCAGACCTGCGGCAGCGGCAGATTCCGTAAGGCTGCCATTGGCACGGGTAATACCCAATACTTTGAGGCCATGGCTGGTGAGCAGTTGAATGATCAGAGGCCATTCAACGTGTTCCGGCCAGGTAATGATCTGGCTTAGATCCAGCACGGCCAGATCGTCGTCAAAGAAGGCGCCTTCACCAAATAGCGTGCTGCCTGCACTCGCCAGTTCTTTGGGTTCCAGGCTGCGTAATGTAATGGCTAAAACAGGAAGCGTCGTCCCTTTGAACTCGATTAGCGCGATATCAGTGTCTTGCGTCATGGTGATTAAACAGTAAAGAAACGTTCGGCAATGCCGTCAGGTAAGGGAACCCCGGTGCTGCGGGCGCGTTTGAGCAATGTCCAGTAATAGCGGTAGGCCGCACGATCCTGTAATTTGCCGTTGTGTCGAATGGGCCCCCAATCGGCATCGGCCGCTGCGCTTACGATTTCGGCGGCATCCTGAACTTCAGAGAAGTCGGGGCTCATTGCCTCGATGATCGGACGAATCTGTACGGGGTGAATGCTCCACATGCGCAAATAACCGAATTCCTGACGGGCACGTTCTGCATCCCGTCGGATGTATTCCAGGTCTGAAAGCTCGGTGGTGACATTGTGCGATGGCACCTTGCCGTGGCCCAGTGCAGCGCTGGAAATTTCCAGTTTGGCACGACGCACAAGCGGGTGATCAAATTGCCCGGGGCTCTTCATGGCGCTACCCGGTATGGCCCCGAAGTGGCCTGACACAAAGTCCATCAGTCCAAAGTCCAGAGATTCAATACCATCAAGCGCGGCGATATCCCAGACCTCATGCAAGGCGCCATGTGTTTCGATCAGGACGTGTGCGGGAATCGGATTCTTGATGCCGTGTCGTTGTTCGGTAGCGCGTAGTGCTTTGAGAAAAGCGCGTACATCGTCAATGCCGCGTGGTTTGGGCAGGGTAATGAAAGGTAGTCGGTTGCCAGCGCCGCCGACCAGGATTTCAAGATCGTCCTGCCAGTGCCCGTGCGTGACATCATGAATGCGGGCACCGACTCGACCATGTTGATTGTCGCTAGAGTTAATCATGGCGACGCAAAGCTCTGCGTGCGCCTTTTCGTTACCGGCGGCAGCACCATCTTCGCAATCGCAGGTGATGTCCATTGCCAACGGGCCGTATTCCGCAGCTATTTCTGCTTGGATTGCCATGGCCTTTAGCATTAACTTTTCAGAACCGCAGTAGTGGTCTACTGCCGGTAGGATCGGAAAAGGCTTCTCGCCCGGAAACAAAACCTCATCGGGTGTCAGCGTCGCGTTGGCAGGGGGTTTGCTCATGTTCAGTGACTCGTTAAATCAGATAAAGACAAAAAATTCATCAATACCAAAGGATAAAGCAAAAGGGCCACGCAAGCGTGACCCTTTCTACAGTTGCAATCAGAAAAACTGATTACAGCATCGAAGCAACAGCTTCCTTCTCGTCAGTCAGTTCCTTCAGAGTCAGAGCGATTTTGCCTTTCGAGTACTCGTCCACTTCCAGACCCTTGATCAGGGTGAACTTGCCACCCTTGCACTCGCAAGGGAAGCCGAAGACGATACCTTCAGGAATGCCATAGCCGTTATCGGCTGGTGCAGGAATACCCATGGTGACCCATTCGTCCGAACCCAGGTGCCAGTCACGGATGTGATCGATGGCAGCGTTGGCAGCAGAAGCTGCCGACGACAGACCGCGCGCGTCAATAATGGCTGCGCCACGTTTGCCAACGGTTGGCAGGAACACATCGTTATTCCAGGCGGCATCGTTGATCAGGTCTTTAACGCTGTCACCATTCGAGGTACAGAAACGGTAGTCAGCGTACATCGATGGCGAGTGGTTACCCCACACCACCAGCTTCTTCAGCGAAGAAACAGGACGACCACTCTTTTGAGCCAGTTGAGTCAGGGCACGGTTGTGATCCAGACGCAGCATGCCGTGGTAGTTGTTCGGATTCGTACGGCCAACCTTACGGGCAGCGGCACCGGCGATCAGTGCATTGGTGTTGCATGGGTTGCCAACAACCAGAACCTTGACGTCTTCCTTGGCGTTCTTGGCAATCGCTTCGCCCTGAACGGTGAAGATGGCGCCGTTAGCCTGCAGCAGGTCAGCACGTTCCATGCCTGGGCCACGTGGACGGGCGCCCACCAGCAGGCAAACGTCTGCATCTTTGAACGCAACGTTTGGATCGTCAGTAGCAACCATGCCAGCCAGCAGTGGGAAGGCGCAGTCGTCCAACTCCATCATCACGCCTTGAACAGCCTTCTGGGCTTGTGGCAGGTCGAGCAGTTGAAGAATGACGGGCTGATCTTTGCCGAGCATTTCGCCAGAAGCAATACGGAACAGCAGGCTATAACCGATCTGACCAGCGGCGCCGGTGACGGCGACGCGCATAGGCGCTTTAGACATGAGTGGACTCCTCGAAATTTTGAAGTTTGGATGAAACTTTTCGATGGTAGTGGTGCAGTGGATCGCTGTCAATGCACAAAGCAACCAAATCTGTGCTGAAATACGCTTATGTCTTCTTATGCATCTGCGCCATCAAACGTACCCGCTTTTCGGCCACTCTACCGTCAGATCCAGGACCTGATTGTCCAGGCGCTGGCTGATAAGGAGTGGCAGCCTGGCGAAATGATCCCCAGTGAGATGGATCTAGCTGCCCGTTTTGAAGTGAGTCAGGGCACTGTGCGTCGTGCGATTGACGAATTAGCCGCTGAAAACCTGCTGGTGCGCCGTCAGGGTAAGGGTACCTTTGTGGCGACCCATGCCGACCCGCGTGCTTTTTTCCGTTTTTTACGGTTGGTGCCCGATGAAGGCGGGGTGCCGCGGTCGCGTAGTGAGCCCCTGGAATGTCAGACCTTAAGGGCAGGGCAGGAAGTCGCCAAAGCCTTGTCAATTCCCTATGGGGATCCCGTCATTCAACTGCGCCGTATTTTAAGGCTCGATGGCAAACCCATGGTTGTTGACGAAATCTATTTGCCAGCCGATCTGTTCCCGAATCTGACGCTGGATCAACTGCGTACCTCGGATCGATCTCTTTACACGCTCTTCGAATCCATTTTTGGTGTGCGCATGGTGCGTGCTGAAGAGAAAATCCGTGCGGTAGCGGCTGATCCTGCAGCTGCGCATCTCCTTGGGTTAGAGGAAGGCACACCATTGCTGAGTGTTGAACGCACAGCGTTTACCTATGGTGATCGTGCCGCAGAATGGCGTCGCGGTTTGTATTCCACGGTAAATCATCACTATTTCAATGAGTTGGGATAGCTGATGGTTCGAGCTACTGATTTTGGTGCGGCGCACCAGGGCGATGCAGGTTCAACAGAGATTAAAAAAAGCTTAAGAAACCCTTGTCAGGGGGATTTCATCGGCCGTAGGTTCAGCTACAATTTAACATTCGCTTCAGCTACAATTTAAGATTCCAGGCAGTCTTGATAAAAGGAAAATACATGACAGAGTTAGCCATCAAGAAGAAGCAGCGCCCCAAAAATCTGGATCTCAAAACGATCCGTTTACCCTTGCCAGGCAAAGTTTCGATTTTGCATCGCGTCAGTGGCGTTGGTCTGTTTTTGTGCCTACCGCTCATTTTGGCACTGTTTCAGTGGAGCCTCACTGATGGTGCTTTCGAGCTCTTTCAGGCAGTTGTCGCTAATCCGATTGGTAAGCTCGTCTTGCTGGGATTGCTCTGGGCCTATCTACATCACTTCTGTGCAGGCATCCGCTTTCTGCTGCTGGACTGGCATATCGGCATTGATCTGCCATCCGCCCGTAAGTCAGCCGGCCTGGTGCTGATTGTCAGCCTGACGCTGACCGTTATTCTTGGAGGGTGTCTGCTGTGGTAATGAAACGTAACGTTGTCGGGGCTCACTACGGCCTCACTACCTGGATCGCCCAGCGCGCAACTGCCGTGCTGATGGCTATTTATACCGTGATTTTCCTGGTGGCCATGCTGGTTGTTCAACCGCATACCGCCGATGCCTGGCGCAGCGTGTTTGCCAATGGCTTCATGAAGTTTGTCACATTCCTGTTCTTCATGAGTCTTTTCTATCATGCATGGATTGGTATCCGTGACCTGTGGATGGACTACATTAAGCCGACCGGTGTTCGCCTGTCGCTGCATGTCCTGACTATCGCTGTTCTGATCGGCTACGCCGCTTGGGCTGGCAAGATTCTGTGGAGCCTGTAAAGATGAGCATCCCCGTTCATAAATATGATGTTGTAATCGTTGGTGCCGGTGGTTCTGGCCTGCGCGCTGCTCTTCAGGTGGCTGAAGCTGGGCTGAAGACTGCCGTTCTGTCCAAAGTATTCCCAACCCGCTCGCACACCGTTGCGGCGCAAGGTGGTGTTGCTGCTCCCCTGGGTAACGTCAATGAAGACCACTGGATGTGGCACATGTACGATACCGTCAAGGGTTCTGACTGGCTGGGTGACCAGGACGCCATCGAATTCATGGTGCGTAAGGCCACCGAGTGTGTCGTCGAGCTCGAGCACTACGGTATGCCGTTTGACCGTCTGGACAACGGTAAGATCTACCAGCGTCCATTCGGCGGCCACTCGCAGAATTTTGGTGAAAAGCCGGTAAACCGTTCTTGTGCTGCTGCTGACCGTACCGGTCACGCAATGCTGCACGCGATGTACCAGCGTAACGTTCGCGCCAACACCCAGTTCTTTGTAGAGTGGATGGCGCTTGATCTGATCCGTGATGAATCGGGTGCTGTGATTGGTGTTACCGCTCTGGACATGGAAACCGGCGAAGTTTCGATTTTCCACGCCAAGGCAGTGATCTTTGCAACCGGCGGTGCGGGTCGTATCTATGCTTCGTCGACCAATGCCTTCATCAATACCGGTGATGGCCTGGGTATGGCCGTTCGTGCCGGTATCCCGCTGGAAGACATGGAGTTCTGGCAGTTCCACCCAACCGGCGTGGCGGGTGCGGGTGTGCTGATTACCGAAGGCGTGCGCGGTGAGGGCGGTATCCTCCGTAACGCCGATGGTGAGCGTTTCATGGAACGTTATGCGCCTAACCTGAAGGATCTGGCGTCGCGTGACGTGGTATCGCGTGCGATGGCCACCGAAATCAAAGAAGGTCGCGGTTGTGGTACGAACAAGGACTACGTCCTGCTCGATATTACCCACCTGCCACCAGAAACCATCATGAAGCGTCTGCCGGGTATCCGCGAAATCGCTATCGAGTTTGCCGGTGTTGATCCGATTCAGACGCCGATTCCGGTTGTGCCAACCTGTCACTATCAGATGGGCGGTATTCCAACGAACTATCACGGCGAAGTGGTTGTGCCGCAAAATGGTGAGGCGAGCGTTCCGGTTACCGGTTTCTACGCAGCAGGCGAGTGTGCCTGTGCCTCGGTACACGGTGCGAACCGTCTAGGTACTAACTCGCTGCTGGATCTGTTGGTCTTCGGTAAGTCGGCCGGTGAATCAGTGGTTGAGGCGATTAAAGCCAACAAACTGCCGCTGCGTCCTCTGCCTGATAACGCCGCAGCTGCGTCGTTGGCTCGTATCAAGCGTATCGATACCCAGGAAAACGGCGAAAGCATGTTCGAAGTTCGTGCCGCTATGCAGCGCGTGATGCAGGCAAACGCCGGCGTGTTCCGCTTTGGCGACGACATGAAGAAGGGCGTCAAGGACATTCTGGAAGTTGCCGAGCGCGTCAAGAAGGTGGGTATCAAAGACAAGTCGATGGTATTTAACACCGCACGTGTCGAAGCGCTTGAGCTGGAAAACCTGATCGAAGTTGCCAAGGCCACCATGATTTCTGCAGAAAACCGCAAGGAATCACGCGGCGCCCACGTTCGTGATGATGCCCCGGACACTCCGGCTAATCCGAATGGTCGTGACGATGCCAACTGGTTGAAGCACACCCTGTGGTTCGGCAGCGACAACCATATCGAATACAAGCCTGTACAGCTGAAGCCGCTGACTGCACCGTCGGTCGAGCTGAAGACGCGTACTTACTAATCCGGAGGACAGAAACATGACTATGCGTACTGTGCATTTCAAGGTGTACCGCTACGATCCGGATAAGGACGATGCGCCCTACATGCAGGACATTTCGGTTGAACTGGAGCCTAGCGACAAGAAGTTGCTGGACGCGCTGGTCAAGCTGAAGGCCAAGGATGATCTGATCTCCTTCCGTCGTTCGTGCCGTGAAGGTGTGTGTGGCTCCGACGCCATGAACATCAACGGCAAGAATGGTCTGGCCTGTCTGACCGATGTGGATAGCCTGAAGCAGCCAATCGTGCTGCGTCCACTGCCTGGTCTGCCGGTTGTTCGCGATCTGATCGTGGATATGACCCAGTTCTTCAAGCAGTATCACTCGATCAAGCCGTACCTGATCAACAACGACCCGGCGCCAGAGCGCGAGCGTCTGCAATCGCCAGAAGATCGTGAAGAGCTGAATGGCCTTTACGAGTGCATTCTGTGCGCCTGCTGCTCGACTTCCTGCCCATCGTTCTGGTGGAACCCGGATAAGTTTGTTGGCCCGGCTGGTCTGCTGGCTGCTTACCGCTTTATCGCCGATACGCGCGATCAGGCCACCAATGAGCGTCTGGATAATCTGGACGATCCTTATCGCCTGTTCCGTTGCCACACCATCATGAACTGTGTTGATGTCTGTCCGAAGGGTCTGAACCCGACAAAGGCCATCGGCAAGATCAAAGACATGATGGTCCGTCGCGCCGTATAAGCGCTCGGCATCGCATAGAGAAACGGCCAGGTATGGAAGTTCATGAACTCAATAAGTTGCGTTGGCACTGTACGCGTCGCGCACTGCTTGAGCTGGATATCGTACTTGGCCGCTTTCTTGATAATGGCTTTAATCAGTTAACGGACGCACAGGTAAAAACCTTTGTGGACCTAGTGGCTATGGAAGACCATGACCTCTGGGCGCTGATTAGTGGCAAGGTTGACGCAGAAGATCCTGCTGAAATTGAAGTTATTGCGGCTATCCGTAAGCACTGAGTAAGGCTCGACAGTTAGTTTGACGCTGTAAGCGTTTAACGCTGTGAGTAACAGAATAACAAGTTGTATCGACCATCCCGTGTCACTGTCTATCACCTCATATTTTTGGGACGATTCAAATGAGCGAACGTAAAGCCACTCTTCAGATTACAGGTCAGGAAGCCGTTGATTTTCCGATTATGGTCGGTACGCATGGTAATGACGTTATTGACATCCGTTCACTGGGTGGCAAAACTGGTCTGTTTACCTATGATTCCGGTTTCCTGTCGACAGCGAGCTGCCAGTCGAAAGTCACCTACATTGATGGTGACAAGGGTGAATTGCTGTACCGCGGTTTTCCAATCGAACAACTGGCCGAGCAGTGTAACTTCCTGGAAGTGGCTTACCTGCTGAAGAATGGCGAACTGCCAAATAAGCAGCAGAAGGTTAACTTCGAAGAAAACATCAAGAACCACACGATGGTTCATGATCAGATTACCCGCTTCTTTAATGGTTTCCGCCGTGATGCTCACCCAATGGCTGTTATGGTTGGTGTTATCGGTGCGCTGTCGGCGTTCTATCACCACGGTGAAGATTACACGAAGCCTGAAGTACGCAGCATTGCGTTCAATCGCATCATCGCCAAGATGCCAACCATTGTTGCAATGACTTACAAGTACTCGATCGGTCAGCCGTTCATGTACCCACGCAACGATCTCGATTACACCTCAAACTTCATGCAAATGATGTTCGGTACGCCATGTGAAGAGTACAAGCCGAACCCGGTTCTGGTTCGCGCGCTGGACATCATCTTCACGCTGCACGCCGATCACGAGCAGAATGCATCGACCTCGACCGTTCGTCTGGCTGGCTCGTCGGGCGCTAACCCGTTTGCCACCATGGCTGCCGGTATTGCCTGTCTGTGGGGCCCGGCGCATGGCGGTGCCAATGAAGCCTGTCTGAACATGCTGGAAGAAATCGGCGATGTTTCCAAGGTGCCTGAGTATATTGCTCGTGCCAAGGACAAGAACGACAGCTTCAAGCTCATGGGCTTCGGTCACCGTGTCTACAAGAACTTTGACCCACGCGCCAAGCTGATGCGCAAGGTTTGTTACGATGTGCTGACTGAACTGGGTCTGGAAAATGACCGCCTGTTCAAGCTGGCCATGGAGCTTGAAAAGATTGCTCTGGAAGATCCTTACTTCGTTGAGAAGAAGCTTTACCCGAACGTCGACTTCTACTCGGGTATTGTCCAAAAAGCACTGGGCATCCCAACAGACATGTTCACTTGTATCTTCGCGCTGGCACGCACGGTCGGCTGGATGACGCAGTGGGAAGAAATGATCACCGATCCGGAATACAAGATCGGTCGTCCACGTCAGCTGTATATCGGTGCAGCCCGTCGTGACGTGACTTCGCTTGATAAGCGTGGTTAATCAGATCGTCTGACAGAGAATCCGGAAGGGGCGGCGTTGCCGCCCTTTTCCACAATGTGAGGCATGTGCATCTGCAGCAAATGCCTTTCAAAGAATACAGTCGTTGAGCAGTCAACACACCAGGGGACGGGAACCGCAGGTTCCCAGAAACTATAAGATCAACCGAAAACGGTGACAAAAATGATGAAGGAAAAATTCGGGAACTCCTACCTGTTCGGCGGCAATGCCCCGTTCGTGGAAGAACTGTACGAAGCCTGGCTGGAAGATGCCGCCTCTGTACCAGAATCCTGGAATCAATATTTTTCGGATCTGGCACGTCAGCCAGGTGCGGTGGCACGCGATGTTGCACACGCACCAGTAATCGCAGCATTCGAGGCGCTCGGTAAAAACGGTGGCTTCCGTCCGACGGCGTCTGCTTCGGGTGGCGATGTGCAGAAGAGCATGGCGGTTGAGCAGCTGATTAATGCGTATCGATTCAGTGGCCATCAACGCGCTGACCTCGATCCGCTCAATCGTGACATGCGTCCTCCTGTCGTCGATCTGGATCCAAAGACCTATGGTCTAACTGATGCGGACATGTCACGTAGCTTTGATACGGGTGACTTCAAAGTGGGTTCGGGTAATACCGCGCCACTCAACCAGATTATCGAAGCGCTGAAACAAACGTATTGTCACCATATTGGTGTCGAATACATGTACATGACCTCGTACGAAGAAAAGCAGTGGCTCAAGGCGCGCCTTGAGCCTAATCGTGGTCAGGCTGCTTATTCGGCTGAAGAAAAGAAGCGTTTCCTGGAGCGCCTGACGGCCGCTGAAACCCTGGAACGTTATCTGCATACCCGTTATGTCGGTCAGAAGCGTTTCTCGCTGGAAGGCGGCGAAGCACTCATTCTGTCGATGGATGAGCTGATCCGTGTTGCTGGCGGTATGGGTGCCAAGGAAATCGTTATCGGTATGGCCCACCGTGGCCGTCTGAACGTGCTGGTTAATACCCTGGGCAAACCACCATCAGTCCTGTTTGCCGAGTTCGAAGGTAAGAAGAAGGTTGACCTGGGTTCGGGCGACGTGAAGTACCACATGGGTTACTCGTCGGATGTCGGCACCCCCGGCGGCCCGGTTCATTTGACCCTGGCCTTCAATCCGTCCCACCTGGAAATCGTTAACCCTGTGGTTGAAGGTTCGGTGTTTGCCCGTCAATTCCGTATTGGTGAAGAAGGCAAGAAGGAAATCATTCCTGTACTGATCCACGGTGATGCTGCTGTGATCGGTCAAGGCTGTAACCAGGAAATGCTCAACTTTGCGCAGACTCGTGGTTACGGCACTGGCGGTACGATTCACATCGTCGTTAACAACCAGATCGGGTTCACAACGTCCGATCCGCGTGACTACCGCTCGGGCTTCTACTGTACCGACATCTTCAAGATGTCCGATTCGCCAATCTTCCACGTCAATGGTGACGATGCTGAAGCCGTTGCTCTGGTAACTCGGCTGGCTGTTGAGTACCGTCAGACCTTCAAGAAAGACGTCGTTATCGACATCTTCTGTTTCCGTAAGCTCGGTCACAATGAGCAGGATGAGCCGATGGTCACCCAACCGCTCATGTACAAGAAAGTACAAGCGCATCCAGGTACCCGTAAAGTCTACGCAGACCAGCTGGTTGCGGCAGGTGTTGTAGCGGCGGATGCACCCGATGGCATCATCAAGAGCTACCGTGAACATCTGGATCGAGGTGAGCTGCTGCACAACCCAGTGATTTCGGACTACAAGCGCAAAAACGCGCAAGATTGGCGTCCGTATGCCACCAAGCAGTACATCGAAACTGCTAACACCAAAGTGCCGGCCAAAGAGCTCAAGCGCCTCGGTCTGAAGCTTGCCGAACTGCCAGAAGGCTTTACACCGCATTCACGTGTCAAGAAGATTATCGACGACCGTCGTTCCATGGCTGAAGGCAAGCTGCCGGTTGACTGGGGTATGGGTGAGAACCTGGCCTACGCAACCCTGCTGGCCGAAGGCTATGGTGTGCGTATCTCGGGTGAAGACGTGGGTCGTGGTACCTTCTTCCATCGTCATGCCACACTGCACGATCAGAACCGTACGAGCTGGGATGTCGGCAGCTATCAGCCGCTGGCCCATCTGCAAGCGGATCAGGGTTCTTTCCAGTGTTACGAATCCGTGCTGTCGGAAGAATCGGTACTGGCCTTCGAATACGGTTATGCCACCGCAGAACCGAATCAACTGGTTGTCTGGGAAGCTCAGTTCGGCGACTTTGTGAACGGCGCCCAGGTTGTTGTTGACCAATTCATCGCTTCAGGCGAAACCAAGTGGGGCCGTGGCTGTGGTCTGGTCATGCTGCTGCCACATGGTTACGAAGGTCAGGGCCCTGAGCACTCGTCAGCGCGTCCAGAACGCTTCATCCAGCTTTGTGCCGAGATGAACATGGAAGTGTGTGTGCCATCGAACGCCAGCCAGATCTACCACGTGCTGCGTCGTCAGGTGGTTCGTAAACAGCGTAAGCCGCTGGTCATCTTCTCGCCGAAATCGCTGCTCCGTAACAAGGATGCCAGCTGCTCGCTGGACGATCTCACCAAGGGTGAATTCCAGCGCGTGATCGGTGAAGTCGACGATCTGAACCCAGCCAAGGTAACCCGCGTTATTCTGTGCTCGGGCAAGGTGTACTACGATCTGTTGAACGCCCGCCGCGAACAGAAGCTCGATCATATCGCCATCGTGCGTATCGAGCAGCTCTATCCGTTCCCGGAAGAGTCGTTCAAGAAAGAACTAGCGAAGTTCCCGAAGGCCACCGAAGTTGTCTGGTGCCAGGAAGAACCACGTAACCAGGGTTTCTGGTACTGGTTTGCTTCCCGTCAGCACCTGGCCCGTTCGATGGGTCCGAAACAGAACCTGCTCCTCGTGTCGCGTCCGGCAGCTGCATCGCCAGCCGTGGGCTATCTGGCCAAGCACAATGAGCAACACAAAACTTTGATCGAGTCCGCATTGGGCAAGATCGAGTATTAAAAACCATAAGAGTCCGTGGAGAGAACAATGGCAATTATCGACGTCAAAGTCCCGCAACTGTCTGAATCGGTCGCCGAGGCCACCCTGGTGTCCTGGCACAAGAAAGAGGGCGAAGCCGTTTCCCGCGATGAGAATCTCATCGATATCGAAACCGATAAGGTTGTGCTGGAATTGCCCGCGCCGGATGGCGGTGTCATCGTCAAGCTGATCAAAGGCAATGGTGATACGGTTGTATCGGGCGAAGTGATTGCACAGATCGATACGGCTGCGACTGCATCGGCACCGGCTCCCGCTGCTGCTGCAACACCAGCCCCAGCTGCTGCACCTGCTGCCGCTCCAGCGCCTGCCGCTGCCGCACCTGCAGGCACGGCCAGCCCGGCCGCTCGCAAGATCCTGGAAGAAAAGGGTATTGCAGCTGGTGATGTGGCTGGTACAGGCCGTGGTGGTCGTGTATCGAAAGAAGATGCTGTTGCTGCACAGCCTAAGGCTGCCGCTGCAGCTGCACCAGTTGCACCCGTTGCACTGGGCGATCGTTCGGAACAGCGTGTACCAATGTCGCGTCTGCGCGCCCGTATTGCCGAGCGTCTGCTGCAATCGAAAAACGAAAACGCCATTCTCACCACGTTCAATGAAGTGAACATGGCACCGATCATGGCACTGCGTAAGCAATATGGTGAGAAGTTCGAGAAGACACACGGTGTCCGTCTGGGCTTCATGGGCTTCTTCGTCAAGGCCGCTTGCGCAGCCCTGCAGAAATTCCCGATCCTCAATGCATCGGTTGACGGTAACGACATCGTTTACCATGGCTTCATCGACATCGGTATCGCCGTTGGCTCGCCGCGTGGTCTGGTTGTGCCAATCATCCGTAACGCTGATCAACTGAGCATTGCCGAGATTGAAAAGCAAATCGCCGAGTTCGGTGTCAAGGCCAAAGACGGCAAGATCACCATGGAAGAACTGTCGGGCGGTACGTTCTCGATCTCGAACGGCGGTATCTTCGGTTCGATGCTGTCGACCCCGATCATCAACCCACCACAATCAGCAATCCTTGGCATTCATGCTACGAAGGATCGCGCTGTGGTTGAAAATGGCCAAGTGGTTGTTCGTCCGATCAACTACCTCGCCATGTCGTATGATCACCGCATCATTGACGGCCGCGAAGCCGTTCTGGGCCTAGTCACCATGAAGGAAGCGCTGGAAGATCCATCACGCCTCCTGCTCGGCGTCTAAGAAAGGAACATCACGATGTCTCAGCAATTTGACGTGCTCGTGATTGGTGGCGGCCCCGGTGGTTACGTGGCTGCCATTCGCGCCGCGCAACTTGGTTTCAAGGTTGCGTGTTGCGAATCCAATCCTTATGCCGACCCGAAAGGTCAGCCGCGCCTGGGCGGTACTTGCCTGAACGTGGGTTGTATCCCATCGAAGGCGCTGCTGCACACCTCGCATCTTTTTGAAGAAGCCGGTCACAGCTTTGCTGATCAGGGTATTACCGTTGGTGCACCGAAGATCGATGTTGCCAAGATGATTGCCCGTAAGGCCAACATCGTCACGCAACTGACACAGGGTATCGCTGGCCTGTTCAAAAAGAACAAGGTCACTTTCCTGGCTGGCCATGGTAGTTTTGTGGGTCAGGGCGCCGCTGGTTGGCAAGTGCAGGTCGGTAAAGAAACGGTTGAAGCCAAGCAAGTGATTATTGCGACTGGCTCGACTGCTCGCCATCTGCCAAACGTACCGGTTTGTAATGAAATCGTTTGCGATAACATCGGTGCGCTTGAAATGGGTGCCGTTCCTAAGAAGCTCGCCGTTATCGGTGCCGGTGTGATCGGCCTGGAAATGGGTAGCGTCTGGCGTCGTCTGGGTGCTGAAGTCACCGTGCTCGAAGCCATGCCGGATTTCCTGGCTGCGGCTGATGCAGATGTTGCTAAAGAAGCCCAGAAGATCTTCACCAAGCAAGGCCTGGCCTTCAACTTCGGCGTTAAGATCGGCGATATCAAGGTAAGCAAGAAGGGCGTTTCGATTGCTTACACCGACAAAGACGGCAAGGCTCAGAAGCTTGAAGCTGATCGTCTGGTGGTATCGATTGGCCGTATCCCCAACACGCAGGGTCTGGGTGCTGACAAGGTTGGCCTCAAGCTCAATGAGCGCGGCATGGTTGAAGTCGACGGCCACTGCAAAACCAATCTGCCAGGTGTCTGGGCGATTGGTGACGTGGTGCGTGGTCCGATGCTGGCACACAAGGCTATGGAAGAAGGCGTTGCAGTTGCCGAAATCATGGCAGGCCAGGCTGGCCACATCAACTTTGATCTGATTCCTTGGGTCATCTATACCGATCCGGAAATCGCCTGGGTGGGTAAGACCGAGCAACAGCTCAAAGCAGAAGGCGTTGCCTACAAGGCTGGCAAGATCCCGTTCCTGGCCAATGGTCGTGCGCTGGGTGCCGGTAATGCACAAGGTTTCGTCAAGATGCTGGCTGATGCCAAAACGGACCGTATCCTCGGCGTACACATCATCGGCCCGAATGCTTCGGAACTGATTGGTGAGGCTGTCGTTGCTATGGAATTCGGTGCAGCTAGCGAAGACCTGGCGCGCATTTGCCATGCGCACCCAACGCTGTCGGAAGTTGTTCACGAAGCGGCATTGGCGTGTGATAAGCGCCCACTGCACTTCTAAGACACTTAGGCATCAACAAAAATGGGAACCTTCGGGTTCCCATTTTTGTTTGGCAAGGCTGAAAATGGCTACTTCTTGAGCCAGCCCTTCTTGTGGAAATACCAGAAAGGGATAGCAACAGAAACGGCCATCAATGAGAGCGAGAACGGATAACCATATTCCCAGCCAAGTTCAGGCATGAACTCGAAGTTCATACCGTAAATACTGGCGATCAAGGTAGGTGGCAGCATGGCCACCGATGCCACGGAGAAGATCTTGATGATGCGGTTCTGGTTAATGTTAATAAAACCAACCGTGGCATCCATCAGGAAGTTCAGTTTATCGAACACAAAGCCCGTGTGACCATCCAGTGAATCGATATCACGCAGAATCTGACGGCCCTCGTCATTCTGTTGTTCGTTAAGGAGCTTGATGCGCATCAGAAAAGAAACAGCACGTCGGGTATCCATCAGGTTGCGACGGATACGACCATTCAGATCTTCCTCAACGGCAATGCCCGAAAGCACAACACCTGCGGCATCATCAGACATTTCGCTGCCCAGTACCTGCTTGCTGAATTTATCGAGTCTATCGTAGATGCCTTCGATAATATCGGCGGAATACTCAACGTCGATGTCCAGCAATTGCAGGAGTACGTCTTTTTCGTCGCGCACATAGTAGGGCTGACGGCGCGCACGCAGACGCAGCAGGCGGAATTGCGCGAGCTCATCACGACGAATGCTGAACAATAAGCCGCCTTTGAGAATGAACGCCACGCGCATCGTGTCACTGTCTTCGTCGCTATGCTGGAAGAAGTCAGAACGGATATGCAGTTCGCCGTTTTCACCCTCGAAGAAACGGGCAGACGCTTCAATGTCATCCACCTCATCTTCTTCGGGCAAGTCGATCTCGAAGATGCTTTTTGCCCAGTCACGCTCCTCCTCAGTCGGGGACTCGAAGTCTACCCAGACAGGATGGCAGTGCTGCAGATCTTCTAGTGACTCGACAGTCACCTGCTGCAAGCGGCCGTGGTTGAGCTCAAATGCGGTAATCATGGCGCGAACTATATCCAACTACGCGCAATCGGTAAAGCAAAATTCAGTGATTTTTGGCTAAATTATGCCGAAAGATCATGGAGATGCTTTGGTTTTCTCAGGTGTGATGGAAGACGCTGTTTCAGCCTCAGGCGCGTTCTTCAAATTCGGTACCAGGGGTTTGCCCGCGGCCTTTTTAGCCTTGATTTCCTTAACCGTCTCCTCTAGCGCAACAAAACGTTCCGGGGTGGCCGGATGAGAGGCCAGGTGGCTGCTTTTAATCGCATTGGGTGAAAGCGTTGCCATACGCCGCCAGAACTGTGGGGCATTATCAATGTCACCCCCCGATTGAGCCATGATGTACAAGCCCACATAGTCTGCTTCGGATTCGAAATCCTGCGAGTAGGCATTACCCGCTAATTTGCCGAATAAACCCTGAGTCGGAATGCCCAATAGAATTTGAGCAGCCAGATCAACAACCGTGCCTAATGCGTAGTTGGTCATTTTGGAACGGACATGGCTCATGCTGTTATGCGCGATTTCATGCGAGATCACAAGGGCTAATTCTGTATCGCTTGTGGCAAACCGCATCATGCCGCGCTGAATGACCACCTGCTTGCCATCGGCGTAGGCATTCACCTCATCACCATCGCCCAATACAACGGGGTAAGCACAGGATTTGTCGGGGGTGATCAGTAGGCTCTGGCCGCGGCCATTACGCACGACATCCAGACGAACCGCTTTGCCGGTTTGTGTTTGAACCTGTAACTGTTCGAGCGATTGCCTAACGGCATTTTGTCCGACAGGCAATGACCAATCGCCAATATAGCGAATCGTATCGCCAGAGCGGATACCGGCTTTGTCGGCTGCGGACCCGGGAATCACATAGACGGCTTTAACTTCATCGGTTAGTTGGTAGCTGGTTTGTGCCGATTCTCGAAAGTCTTCGCCAAGTAAGGTTGAGCTATTGGCTAGGGCTAAACCGGTGGTGTAACGCAGGTCTTCCCCACACAGATCAGAACCCTTAGTGAGTAACGGATAACTGACACGCATCAAACGACGTTGGTCATCCATGTAGGCCTGAAGCGCAACCTGTCTTTGCTTGCGTGCCTCTGCCTGAGTGGCCTGATCATCAACCCGTATACGTTGTGTCGTAGGTGCACAACCCGCTGCGAGCAGACAAAGAACAACGCCCGTGATCAAACCACGGGCGCTGAGTAATCGATAAGGCTCTAGCGTCAGATTATTGCTCCAGCAGACTACGTAGCATCCAGGCCGTCTTTTCATGAATCTGGATGCGTTGGGTCAGCAGATCAGCTGTGGCCTCATCATTGGCCGCATCAACAATCGGGAAGAGGGCACGTGCTGTTTTGACTGTTGCTTCATGACCAGCCACCAGCTGTTTAATCATATCTACGGCTTTAGGTACGCCCTTGGTGCTTTTGATTACCGTGAGCTTGGCGAATTCATCATAGGTACCCGGGGCCGGGAAGCCCAGCGCACGAATTCTCTCGGCAATGGCATCAGACGCCAGCCAAAGCTCGTTGTACTGGGTTTCAAACATCAGGTGCAGTGTCTGGAACATTGGGCCCGTAACGTTCCAGTGGAAAAAGTGCGTTTTCATGTAAAGCGTGAAATTATCCGCAGCAAAACGGGACAATCCGGTCGCAATGGCTTTTCGGTCTTTTTCTGGGATGCCAATATCAATTTTCATGATGTGTCTCCTTTTGGGGCGGGTAGGTCAAACAATACATCCCGCACATGCTTATTATCCACAAAATGAAAAGCTATGAAACTAGGCGGTGCAAAAGATAAAATGTCGGGTATGAACGTTAGTGAACTCAATCCAAACTTGCCGGGCATGTTAGGTGCCTACGCCACCGCACTTGAAGCCAAAGGATTCGAAGCCGATCCGGCTCAAATGCAAGCCGTTGAGCGCCTGGAGAGCTTGTATCAGTCATTGGTTGGCTTCAAAACAGCCCGCGGCAACAAGATTCGTCGATTGATTTCAGCACCCGCTGTGCCGCGCGGTGTTTATTTCTGGGGCGGGGTTGGCCGGGGCAAGAGTTTCATCATGGATTGCTTCTTTGCCGCCGTGCCCTACAAGCGCAAAAAGCGGATCCACTTTCACGCCTTCATGCATCAGATTCATGCCGAGTTGCGCCAGTATGCCGGCAAAGCAGATCCGCTGGTCTTGGTCGCAGAGCGTATTGCCAAAGAAACCCGCTTGCTATGTTTCGATGAGTTCCATGTCTCTGATATCGCTGATGCCATGATTCTTGGCCGCCTGCTGGAGATTCTGTTTGAAAAGGGTGTGGTCTTTGTAATGACCAGCAATTACCCGCCAGATAACTTGTATCCGAATGGCTTGCAACGGCAGAATTTTCTGCCAACCATTGCGCTGATCAAAAATAAAATGGATGTCATGCCATTGGATGGTGGTCAGGATTATCGGTTGCGCAAGCTTGAAGTCATGCCGGTCTATCACGTCCCGCACGATTCTGAGACCGAGCGTGCCATGGCCGAGTATTTCGAAATTGCAGCTACGATGCCGGGTCAACAGGGCGAAAGCCTTGTCATCAATAATCGAGAGATCAGAACAGTGCGCTTAGCACCCGGCGTGGTCTGGTTCGACTTTCATTCAATTTGTGGTGATGGTCGTGCACAAACGGATTATCTGGAACTGGTGCGTGAGTACCATACCATTCTGGTGTCTGACATTCCGGTGCTGCAAGTACGTCATGGCGCAGAAGCGCGTCGTTTTACCTGGTTGGTCGATGTTTGCTATGACCATCGGGTGAAACTGATTATTTCAGCAGCAACCTATCCGGATGATCTTTACGTGGAAGGGCCGAATGCGCATGAATTTTTCCGAACGGCCAGTCGTTTGACAGAAATGCAATCACGCGAATACCTGGCATTGCCGCATCTGGTCGAGATTGTTCGTACCTAAGAGACTACGTTGGGTGTAGCGCGTGATTCAAACCCGGGCCTCATCGACAAACTCGTCGCAAATCGGCCCGAACTTGAACCACACGCTACCTCTAGTTAGGCCTTGTTCAGCGCCTGATCCAGATCGGCAATAAGATCATCGATATGTTCAATGCCTACGGACAGACGGATCATGTCTTCCGACACACCGGCTTTGGTGAGCTCAGCAGGTGAAAGCTGACGGTGCGTGGTCGATGCCGGGTGACAGGCCAACGTTTTGCAATCGCCGATGTTCACCAGACGGGTAACCAGTTGCAGGGCATCCTGGAACTTGCCGCCGCCAGCCAAACCACCCTTAACACCAAAGTTAAGAATGCCCGAGGCGCGGCCGCCCATGTATTTCTGAACCAACGCATGGTCCTTATGGTCAGGCAGGCCGGCATAGTTAACCCAGCTGACTTTCGGATGATTCTTGAGGAAGTTAGCAATCTTCAGCGCATTGTTGCAGATGCGATCCATGCGCAGCGCCAGTGTCTCGATACCCTGCAAAATCAGGAATGCGTTAAATGGCGAAATGGCAGCACCCATGTTACGGAGCGGGACGACGCGTGCGCGGCCAATATAAGCGGCAGGTCCAAGCGCTTCGGTGTAAACAACGCCATGGTAAGACACGTCTGGTTCGTTGAGGCGTTTGAATTTAGCCTTGTGTTCAGCCCAAGGGAATTTGCCGCTATCGACAATGATGCCGCCGATGGAGTTGCCATGGCCGCCCAGATACTTTGTCAGTGCATGGACGACGATGTCGGCACCATGCTCAAAGGGACGGCAGAGATATGGCGATGGTACGGTATTGTCGACAATAACCGGTACACCATGTTTGTGAGCGATTTCGGCCAGCTTTTCAAAATCGGTGACATTGCCCAGAGGATTGCCAACAGACTCACAAAACACGGCTTTGGTTTTGGCATCAATGAGCTTTTCAAAGCTCTCCGGGTTGCTGTAATCAGCAAAACGAACCTCAATGCCGTATTGCGGCAGGGTGTGTGCAAACAAGTTGTAAGTGCCACCGTAGAGCGTGCTAGAGGTAACAATGTTGTCACCGGCTTCGGCAATCGTCTGAATGGCATAAGTAATGGCAGACATGCCTGAAGCAACGGCCAGCGCAGCAATCCCGCCTTCCATAGCCGCCACACGCTTTTCAAGTACATCTTGCGTCGGATTCATGATGCGGGTGTAGATATTGCCCGGCACCTTGAGGTCAAACAGGTCAGCACCATGTTGGGTGCTATCAAATGCGTAAGATGTCGTCTGGTAAATCGGTACGGCAACGGCCTTGGTGGTTGGATCAACGTCGTAACCGGCGTGCACGGCCATGGTTTCAATTTTCATTCGATGTCTCCTCGGTAAAAGTTTTTTTGTGAGCATACCGCATTGGATCAATTGCGCGAACTAGATCTTTGGAAACGGGCAGCGGTTCACCAGAAATCTGGCAGGCCAGAAGGTCGGCGCACAGCGTGGCGAGCAAAATTCCCCGGGCGCCATAGCCCGAGTTGATAAACAGCCCCGGTACGCGAGCACGTGCGACACGAGATAAGCTAGCATCGGTTTGAGGCGAAATGCCGGGTAAGGCACCCACCAATGGCAAACGGTCTGGAACCAGGGGCCTTAAACCCACCTTGCCAGTTAACGTGGCAGGGTCGACAGTCGCTAGCTCATTTGGAGACTCCAGAATGCCAGCCACAACAGACATGTTTTCTGCGTGCTCTTCGGGTCGAATCTCAAGATCCGTATCATCCACAATAAAACTGGCACCGCTTGTGCTCAGCCCATGAATTGCCGGTGTCCAGTAGCCGTTACGGCAAATCACGACCTCAGGTGCCCGTAGGGGCGGCGCAGTAAATACGGTTGTTTGTCCGCGTGCTGGTCGAATCGGTACCGCATCGCTGAATGGTGCGCTGAGTCGGGGCGCATCTGTGGCGTTAGCCAGCACCACGATATCGCCATGGGCAATGACGCCACCATGCTCATCGTTAGCAAACCAACCCTCTTCGTTATGATTCAGCGATGCCACTGATTTATGGGTGATTAAAGTCGCTCCGGAAACCTCAAGCAGCTTCTTGCAATAGTCCGACGGATTAACCCAGCCAGCGGTAGGAAACCACCAGCCGCCTGCACTGACGTTTAACCCGGCATACCTGCTGGCCTGTTGCTGGTTAACCCATGAAACAAAATCATCGTGCGCGATATGTCCGGCTAAAGCTTTTTGCATCAATCCAGCTTGATCGGCATCACGCGCCAGATGTAACACGCCACAGGCGTCCCATTCTACGGGGAACCCCTTAGCGGCGAGTTGATTCAGTCGTGCTAGCGTACAAAGAAAGCCAGCACGTATGAGTCGAGACAGAACGTTATCATCGACCGAGGGAAGGGGTCTAAGCACGCCTGCTTTATTGCCAGAGGCGCCGCTCGCCAGAGTTTCGGACTCAATAACCGTGCAACGCCAACCCTTGCTGCTT
Source organism: uncultured Dechloromonas sp. (assembly GCA_964525545.1). Taxonomy (GTDB): domain Bacteria; phylum Pseudomonadota; class Gammaproteobacteria; order Burkholderiales; family Rhodocyclaceae; genus Fluviibacter. The sequence continues at coordinate 1,867 of CAZGHR010000001.1, read as the reverse complement.
AGGCGCTCCGCGGCGGCCGTACCGGCAAGGCCGGCACCGATAATCAAGGCATGTCCGGGCGTGGTCTGTGGGTAAGCGTGGGGACGTCGTGCGCGACAACGCCCGTTGAGCATGTCACGCTTTTGTGCAAACCCCGGCGCCAAAGAGAGATCAAAACCACAGTTGCTTAACCGACGCCGAACCGCACCATTAACGCTCCAGGTTGCCAGCGTGGTGCCCTCGCCAGAAAGTCGCTCTAGAGCCTGGCAAACGCGATCAGACCAGATGTCGGGGTTTTTAGCAGGGGAGAAGCCATCCAGATAGATGGCATCGGCTCTTGCTGCTAATTGGGGGAGTGCCTTTTCAGCGTCACCCAGTATCAGCGTTAGCACTATGCGGCTATCTTCGAATTCCAGGCGATGGGTACCTTCAACCAGGGTGGGCCATTTGGCCACCAATGCGCTTATGGTTCCCGGTTCAAGCTCGGCGGTGTAGGGTTCAAGCAAGCGTTGTAAGTCGGCCTGCAAGAGCGGGTGTTTTTCAACGGAAACAAAGTGCAGACGTCGGCAACGGGCCGCATCGTTTTGTGCAACCCAGGTCGACCAGGTGGTTAAAAAGTTAAGCCCGAGACCAAAGCCGGTTTCAACAATGACGAAACTCTCACGGCCTGCCCAACGCTCAGGGAGTTGATTCCCCCCTAAAAAAACATGCCGGGCCTGCGCAATAGCACCAGCACGGCTGTGATACACATCGTCGTACACCGGCGCGTACGGCGTACCGTCATCAGTTGCTGACAGTGTCGCCGGTGTGATGGTCATGTTTAGTCGGCGGCGCGCATCTGCGGGAACAGGATTACGTCTCGGATGGCAGGGGAGTCGGTGACCAGCATGATCAGTCGATCAATGCCGATACCGCAGCCGCCGGTTGGAGGCAGGCCAAATTCCAGTGCCTGAATGTAATCGGCATCGTAATACATGGCTTCTTCATCACCGGCTTCTTTAGCGGCAACCTGTGCCAGGAAGCGTTCAGCCTGGTCTTCCGGGTCATTGAGCTCCGAGAAACCATTGGCAATTTCACGACCGACGATGAACAGCTCGAAGCGCTCGGCAATCTCGGGGTTTTTATCGCTACGGCGGGCAAGTGGAGACACTTCTGCCGGGTAGTCGATAATAAAGGTGGGTTCCCAAAGCTGGGCTTCCGCAGTTTCTTCAAAGAACATCAACTGCAGACCGCCGATACCAATAATCTTAGGTAGATCCACCTTGCGCTTGATCAACTCTTCGCGCAGCCAGGCTTCGTCATTGAGCTGGGCTTCGGTGTACTGTGGGCAGTGCTTCATCACAGCCTGCACAATGGTCAGACGATGGAAGGGCTTGGAGAGATCCAGTTCACGGCCCTGGTAGGTAAATACTTCTTTACCCAGTGCTTCACGAGCAGCATGACGGATCACGCCTTCCGTAAAGTTCATCATGCTCTTGTAGTCTGCGTACGCCTCGTAGAATTCCATCATCGTGAATTCAGGGTTGTGACGCGGGCTTAGGCCTTCGTTGCGGAAGTTGCGGTTAATCTCGAATACTTTTTCGAAACCACCAACCACTAAACGCTTCAGATACAGCTCCGGCGCAATACGCAGGTAGAGCGGCATATCCAGTGCATTGTGGTGTGTGTTGAAAGGCTTTGCTGATGCACCGCCCGGAATCGGGTGCATCATCGGCGTTTCCACTTCCATAAAGCCATCGTGCACCATATAGGCACGGATCGATTGCACCAGCTTGCTGCGGGCAACAAAGGTGGCACGCGACTCCTGGTTCATGATCAGATCTAGATAGCGCTGACGATAACGTTGTTCGATATCGGTCAGGCCATGAAACTTTTCTGGCAGTGGGCG